>JAIXZK010000402.1 GCA_027489695.1 Sphingomonadales bacterium | reverse complement strand
GCTGCAGGGGAAACACCAGATCGCCGTAAATGTCCTGGTGCAGCCTGTTGTGATCGCCCGGACCATAGCGGAGCAGCAGCGGCGTCGGCCGGGTCTGGCCGGCAGCAGCACATTCCGCCACCAGCGCGGCATGGTCCGCCGGCCAGCGCCGCAGCCCCGGCAGGCGATCGGCCCAGGCGTTGGCGACCGCGGCGAGCGGCAGGTAAAGCGTTTCGCGCAGCCCCTGCACCAATGGCGGCAGCGGCCGGGCAAAATAGCGATACTCGCCCTGCCCATAGCCGTGCCGCGCCATGTTCACGGTGGCCCGGAACGCACAATCGCCACCATCGTACAGCGCCGCCAGCATCGCGCATTGGCTGGCATCGAGCAGGCCCGGCAGCAGCGCATGGCCATTCTCGTCCAGCGCGTGGAGGAGCGTTTCGGTGGGCGGTGTCATAAGCTCGCTCATGCCGCCGCCCGCTGCCGACGTTCGGCGTCAAGCAGGGCGCGCTTGCGTTCCGGCCCCCAGCGATAGCCGCCGAGGCTGCCATCGCCGCGCAGCACCCGGTGGCACGGGACCAGCACCGCCAGCCGGTTGGCGCCGCAGGCACTGGCGGCGGCACGTACCGCCCTGGGTGCGGCGATCGCCTCGGCCACCTCGCCATAGCTGACGACGTCGCCCGGCTTGACGCTGAGCAGGAAGCGCCAGACCTTGATCTGGAAAGCGGTGCCGCGCAGATCGAGCGGCAGATCGGGCCGCGGCGCGCTGCCGGCGAGATGGTCTGCCAGGGCCGCCATCCAGTCGTCGAGCGGCTGGGCCGCCTCCGGCCCCGCCGGCAGCAAGCGGGCACGCGGAAACTCCGCGGCCAATTGCGCCCGCAAGGCCGCCGCCGTCTCGCCGAACTGCACGAAGCACACGCCGCGATCGGTCGCCGCCATCATCAGCGGCCCCAGCACGGTCTCGCGTACCGCATGGACAATGGTCTCGCCGGCCCCGCCGGCGCGGTAAGCGCGCGGAGTCATGCCCAGTCCGCCATCGACCTGTTCATAGATCCGGCTGGTCGAGCCGAAACCGGCATCAAGACTGGCCTCGAGCACATTTTCGCCGTCGCGCAACCGTCTCTTGAACAGGCTCAGCCGCTCGGCCGCCTGATAATCGCGCGGGCTGACGCCGAATTCCGCCTTGAACCGGCGCTGGAAATGAAACGGGCTCATGCCGGCTTCGTCAGCGAGGTGCGACAGCGGCAGCGACTGGTCGGCATGGTCGCGGATATAGCGGGCCATATCGGCCATCAGCGAGGCGCCGGGGTTCGCCGTCGATTGCGGATGACAGCGCCGGCACGGCCGGAAGCCGGCCCCGGCCGCCGCGGAAACGGTATCGAAGAAGCGCACATTCTCCCGCAGCGGCGTGCGCGACGGGCATGTCGACTGACAGAATATGCCGGTGGTAACGACGCCATAGAAGAAGGGATCGGCGGCGTCGGCAGCCCGGGCCTGCACCCGGGCCCAGCGACCGTCATCCTGCGGCGTGGAGTCGATCATCGCAAATCTCCTGGCTTGCTGCCTCACGCGGCTTCGGCCGACACGAGGCCAGCCCGACGGGACCTTTCGACATCCGGACTGCGATAAACCGCTTCCGGAATGGTCGCCAAGGTCGACGGCCGCAACTGATCGGCCAGGCCGTAGAATTTCTGGAAGCTCATGATCAGCGGCCGCCATTTGTCGGGATCGATACGGTCAGTCTGGCCGTCGATCCGTATGTCGTCATGGACATGGACACGCAGGATGCGGGCCTCGAAGGTGAGGATCTTGCCGGCCTGTGCGGCATCTTCTGCCGCCAGCGAATGGATCGCCTCGATCGTTGCTTCCAGCTGCACCGGCGCCTCGCGAGCGCGCGGCGGGGCGACAGTCTCGCTGGCCAGCGGTGTCAGCCCGGCACGGGCGAACTTGTGCGCCTCGTGGCGATAGCCGCGCTCGGCCTTGTAGCCGGGCACCGGGTCGCTGCCCGTGGTCAGGGCGAGGCGATCGACATGGTCGGCCATGGCAGCCGACGGCAGGTTGATCACCACCTCGCCGGTGCGGCGCAGATTTTGCGCCGTCTGCGATGCGGCCGACAGGCCGAGCACGGCGCGCCAGCCCAGCCAGAACACCGACGACATCGGCGCCAGATTGGCGCTGCCATCGGGGTTGATGGTGCTGAGCAGCGCCACCGGCGTGCCGAAATAGAGGATGGACGGTTCTGCGCTGACGATCACGGCAAGATGCTCCTGGATTATGGCCACCGGCGGGCGATCGGGTTCGATCCTCCGACCGGTGGCACCGGCAATGGTTCATGGAATTCAGATCATGAGATCGCTGAAAAAGCCGGCAAGCAGCAAAGTCTGCCACAGAATGCCGCCAAGGATGATTGCCGGCGCGATTTCGATGCTGTTGCGGTTGAGCAGGGTGTTCATCGGTGCCTCCTTCGTTTGATGGCATCCGGAAACTACCGCTGATTGCCGATACCGACGCTCCGAAGCTTGCGGTTGTATTCCGGCGGCGGGAAGCGGGAGGACGCAGCCGGCGAAAGCAACGGCGGCAAGGGGCGGCGGCGCAGCTGTCGGCCCTTGCCCAAGGGGAAAGCCGGCGCACCATCGGGGATATCTTCAGTCCGCAGCTGATCGGCACCACCGCACTGATCACCTTCGCCTATTTTGCCCATATCACCAGCTTCTACTTCTTCATCAAATGGGTGCCCAAGATCGTCGTGGACATGGGCTTTGCGCCCAGCGCAGCGGCCGGCGTGCTGACCTGGGCCAATGTCGGCGGTGCGACAGGGGGCGCCATCTTCGGCCTGATTGCCGGGCGGGTCGGGCTCAAGCGCTTGACCCTGCTCACGCTGGCCGCCTCGACCGGCCTGATCATCTGGTTCGGCCGCGGCGCGCAGGATTTGCCGGGTCTTGCGGTCATGGTGGCGGTAGTCGGGCTGTTCACCAACTCCGCGGTCGTCGGCCTTTATGCGCTGTTCGCGCAGATCTTCCCAACCCATGTGCGGGCAACCGGAACCGGCTTTGCCATCGGCGTCGGCCGCGGGGGTGCGGCATTGGCGCCGATAATCGGCGGCTATCTGTTCCAGGCCGGCTTCGGGTTGCAGGCCGTTGCCATCGTCATGGGCAGCGGGTCGATCCTCGCGGCCGTTGCCCTGTCGCTCGTCAAGCTGCGCGAAGCCGACTGATACCGGAACATCCGGTTCGTGACGTGCGAGGCAGCAGGCTCTTGCCTCGGGCGGGCGGCCGGACCAGACTGTCGGGGGACTTCCCCTCGCCATCATGGGCCTGTCGCATCGCTCGGAAACGCCGCGACAGCCGGGACGCTGGCTGGCAGCGCGCGCAACCGGTCGGGAGCCTTGCACCGGCACGCCCCCCGCGTCGCCCGCTCACTCCATCACGACACCCGACGCTGGCTCCTGGCGGGACATCACCCGCCGCATGCCAAGGGGAAGCAGCACCAGCATGGCGGCGGTGGCCGATATGATGCCGCCGACGATCACGCAGGCAAAGGGGCGCTGGGTTTCCGAACCGATGCCGGTGGACAGCGCTGCCGGCAACAGGCCGAGCCCGGCCATCAGTGCCGTCATCAGGATCGGCCGCAACCGGTCGGTCGCGCCTTCCAGCACCGCAGTCTCTGGCGCATCGCCATCGGCGAAACGCTGGCTGACATGTTCCAGCATGACGACGCCATTCTGCACCGTGATGCCGGCCACCGCGATGAATCCGACCGCGGCCGAGATCGACAGGTGCAGCCCGGCCAATGCCAGTGCCGCGACACCGCCGACCAGAGTGAAGGGGATCATCGCCATGATGAGGACGGCCGAGCGCACCGAGCGGAAGGCACCGAACAGCAGGGCAAAGACGCCGAGCAGGGCGAGCGGCACGATCACCTCCAGCCGCTTGACCGCGCGCTGCTGGTTCTCGAACTGACCGCCCCAGACCATGCGATAGCCGGGCGGCAGGCGGATGGCGCTGGCCACGCGGGCCTGGGCATCGGCGACAAAGCCGCCCTGGTCACGGCCATCGACATTGACCTTCACCGCGACATTGCGACCACCGGCTTCCCGGCTGATACGGCTGGCGCCCATGCGCACCTCGATCCGCGCGACATCTCCCAGGCTGACGGTGCCGCCGCCGGGACGGGGGATCTGCAGCGCGGCCAGATCCGTAACCGCGCCGCGGGCATCCGGCGTGAAGCGCACGACGATGTCGAAGACACGGTCGCCCTCATAAACGCTGCCCATGGTGGCGCCGCCGAACGCGGCCGCGATCACCTGGTTGGCATCGTCGCTGTTGAGCCCCAGCCGGGCGAGCGCGGCGCGGTCCAGCACCGCACGCACCTCGGCCTGGCCACCGACCTTGATCGCCGCGACATCCGTGGCACCGGGCACCTTGGCCACCACCTTGGCCGTGCGGTCGGCGAGCTGTTCGAGGATCGTCAGGTCGTCGCCGAAGATCTTGATGGAGATATCGCCCTTCACGCCCGAAAGCGATTCCTGGACATTGTCCTCGATGACCTGGCTGAAGTTGGTGGGCACCCCGGGCATGGCGCCGATCCGGGCGCGCATGTCGTCCTCCAGGGCTTCCTTCGACGGGAAGCGGCTGCGCCATTCGCCTCGCGGCTTCAGGTCGATGAGCATCTGCAGCGAGGATGGACCCTTGGGATCGGTGCCGTCGTCCGGCCGGCCGGTTTCGCTCGAAACCTGCCGCACCTCGGGGTAGGACAGCATGATCTGGCGGATACGGGCTTCCACCCCGCGCGTCGTGTCCATCGAAGCCGACGGGGTGAGCTGCACGGTCAGCCAGATATTGCCCTCATCGAGCTTGGGCAGAAACTCGGTGCCGAGTTGCGGCACCGCGACCATGGCGAGCAGCAGCAGTGCCGCCGCGCCAGTGATGACCGCCTTCTGCCGCACGGCCGCCCATGCCAGCAGGCGACGATAGCGGTCGCGCAGCGCATCCATCCAGGCGAGATGCTTTTCCGCAAAGTCATGCCGTTCGATCAGCCAGGACAGCACGGCCGGCAGATAGGTGAGCGTCAGCAGCAGCGCCGCCAGCAGGGCCAGTGACAGGGTGAGCGCCACCGGCGAGAACATCTTGCCCTCCACCCGCTGGAAGGTGAAGATCGGCACGAAGGCCATGATGATGATGGCCTTGGAGAACAGGATCGGCTTGGACAGGTCGGTCACTGTCGTCCGCAGTGCCGCCTGTTTCTGGATGCTGGTCAGCCGGCCGCCATGTGTCGCGGTCTCGACGGCCAGTGCCACCATCAGTGCCTCGACCAGCACCACGGCTGAATCGATGATGATGCCGAAGTCCACGGCCCCCATCGAAATGAGATTGGCCGGCACGCCCAGCTGGTAAAGGCCGGCAAAGGCGGACAGCAGGGCCAGCGGGATCAGCATCGCCACGGCGGCGGCAGCCCGCCAGTTGCGCAGGAATATCAGCAGGATGGCGGAAACCAGTGCGGCACCGGTGGCCAGGTTCTCGGCGACGGTCTCGACGGTGCGGTCGAGCAGGCGGGTCCGCTGATAGGTCGGACGGATCTGCACCGCCGGTTGACCGCTGCGCCGCGCGTCAAGGGCGAAGCGGGCGTTGAGCTGGTCGACCGTATCGCGCACGCCCTTGACGACTTCGGCGGCATTCTCGTGTCGCACCATCAGGACGACGCCTTCGACGACATCGGGCTCACGATCCAGCGCCACGATGCCGGCGCGCGGTACCGCGTCGCCGATCGCGACGGTGGCGAGGTCGCCGACCCGGACGGTACGGCCATTGTCGGCCTTCACCAGCGTGTCGGCGATGTCGGACGGTGTCTGGTAAAGGCCGAGGCCGCGCACCACCAGCGCCTCGTCGCCGCGATTCATGGTACCGCCGCCGACATTGCTGTTGGCGTTGCCGACCGCCGTCTGCACATCGGTCAGGGTGACGCCATAACGCTTCAGGGCATCGGGCCGCACATCGATCTGATATTGCTTGAGCGCACCGCCGAAGGTGGTGACATCGGCGACGCCGGGCACCATGCGCAGCGCCGGCCGCACGACAAAATCCTGGATGGCCCGCGCATCGCGCAGCGCCATGCCGCGCGGCCGCTCCAGGACATAACGATAGACTTCGCCGACCGCCGAGGAGAGCGGCGCCAGGCTCGGCACGACGCCATCGGGCAAATCCGCGTCGCGCAGCTTCTCCAGCGTATGGGCGCGGGCGAAATAATCATCGACGCCGTCCTTGAAGATCAGCGTCACCACCGACAGGCCGGTGATCGACACCGATCGCAGGGTGGTGACCCCCGGCGTGCCGGCCAGGGCCCGCTCGATCGGCAGGGATACCGCGCGCTCGACCTCCTCGGGCGCTTGGCCGGGCTGCTGGGTGATCACCACGACCTGGGTGTCCTGCACGTCCGGAAAGGCCTCGATCGGCAGGTTGAAGGCGGCGCGCACGCCGATGACCACCAGGGCGGCGGTCATGATGGCGATGAACAGCCGGGCGGTGGTGGAAAAGCGGGCAAGACGTTCGAGCATGGGGCGTCCTCAGCTGTCACCAAGCTGCGCACTCAGCAGCAGCGCGCCTTCGCCCACCACCACATCGCCGGGCTTCAGGCCGGCAGAGACCCAGCTGAATTGTTCGCCGCGCACTGCCACCGTGACAGCAACCCGACGGAAGCGTCCGGGGCCTTCCTGGCGGAAGACATGATTGGCCTGGCCGCGCTCGAACAGCGCGGCATTGGGCAGCTTGATGCCCAGCCGGCCATCATCGGCGACAAGCCGGGCGGTGGCGAACATCTCGGGCTTCAGGGTCAGGTCACGATTGTCGACACGGGCGCGGACCTGGACCCGGCGGGTGGCGGGATCGACGGCGAGGCCGATCTTCTCCACCGTGGCATCAAACCGGCGATCGCTGAACGCATCGACTTCGAAGCGCACTGCCTGGCCGATATGCAACCGCCCGACGGCGCTTTCCGGAACGTCGATGAGCAGCCACAGCCGGGCAGGATCCGTGATGGTGAACAGCGGGCTCTGGCCGGCGCTGAGCTGCTGGCCCGGCTCGATCTGCCGGTCGAGCACGATGCCGCCAAGGGGCGCGGTCAGGGCGAGGGCCGTGCCGCTGCCGCGGCCGCCAAGCGAGGCCAGCCGTTCCCGTGCACGCGCCTGTTCGGCGCCGGCCAGCCGCGCGTCGGCCTCGGCGCTTTCCAGCTCGCGGCGGGCAATCGCGCCGCCGGTGAACAGTTCACGCGCCCGCGCCGCGGCACGCGCCTTGAGATCGGCCTGGGTGCCGGTTTCGGCGAGATCGGCGCTGGCCTGGGCAAGATCGGGGGCGTCAACGCGTGCCAGTGCCTGGCCGCGGGCGACGCGATCGCCGGTATCGGCCAGCAGCGCCGTAACGCGCGCTGCCACGGGCGCTCCGACCCGCGCCGTTACCGCCTCGTCGACTGCCAGCCTGGCGTTGAGATCGGCCGAGACCGGCACGGTATCGGCCGCCACCCTGACCAGCTGCAGGGCATCGAGATCGGCGGAGTCCGGCGCGAAGCGGATCACGCCCGGTTCGCTGGTCGCCTTGGTGGGCGGCGGTGGCGACGGATCGGAGCATCCCGGCACCAGCACGACCAGCGCTCCGCAGAGCAGCCATCCCATCGGGGTCATCGATCGCATCACGGCTTCTCCCCTTCGCTATTGCCTTCCGCGGCACGCAGACGGGCGCTGGCCGCGGACTCGTCCTCATGGGCATCGACCAGCCCCAGAGCGGCTGCCGCCAGTGCCCGGCGGGCATCGAGCAGATCGGTGAGCGGCAGGGCGCCGCGGCCAAAGGCGAACTCGGCGGTATCGGCGGCCCGCTGCGCCGCGGGCAACAGCTCGGTCTCCAACTGGCGCCGGCGTTCGGTGGCGGTGGCAAGACCACTGCGCGCCGCCGCGATATCGGCCGTGGCGGCGGCCAGCGCCTTCTGCGCCGTCGCTTCGGCATCGCCGAGCGTCGCGCCGGCACTGGCGATATCGCCCGAGTAGCGGTTGAACAGTCCCAACGGCACGGACAGGCCGAAACCCATCGACCCGCCGACGCCGACCGGCTGCGCCTGATGTTCATATTGAGCGCCGACACTGATGTCGGGCGTCCGCAAGGCCCGGGCGCCGGTCAGCAAGTGGCGGGCCTGCTCGGTGCGGGCGATGGCGGCCCGCACATCGGAGCGCTCGGCGGCCACCTCGTCGGGCTCTTCCGGACGCGGCACTGCCGGCGCCGGCCAGGGATCGATGGCCTGCAGCTGGGCCGCCTCCCTGTCGCGACCGATCAGAATGGCAAGCTGGGCCTGGGCCTGGGCAACGGCGCCGCGCGCCGTCAGCGCGTCGGCGGCGGCGCGGGTCGCCTCGACCTGCTGCCGTGCCAGTTCGCCGGACGCGATATCGCCAGCGGCCAGCCGCCGCGCGGCAATGGCGGCGCTACGCCCCCAGGCGGCGGCGACGCCGGCCAGCGCCTCGGCGCGATCCTGTGCCGCGCGCAGCCCGGCATAGGCGGTGTCGACCTGCGCCAGCACCTGGCGGCGGGCATCATCAAGATCGGCATCGGCGGCCAGCGCACCGGCGGCGGCGGCGGCCATGCGGGCGCGGCGTTTGCCGCCCAGTTCGATGGGCTGGTCGATGCGCACCACTTCGTCGATGGTGTTGCCGGGTTGCTGGGCACCGAAGCCGCCCGGCCGGATCTGGGTGCCGCCAATGCTCAGCACCGGATTGGGCCGGGTGGCGGCGATGGTCTGCCCGGCGCGGGCAATGGCCAGCGCCTGACGGGCATGGACGAGATCGATGTTGCCGGCACCGGCGGCGTCGCGCGCCTGCGCCAGGGTGATCGGCAGCGCGATCCGCTCGGAAGGGGGTGCGGCCGGCCCGGCTTGGACGGGGGGCAAGGCCGGGTCGGCCGCACGCTGGGCCATGGCGGGCGCCAGGGGAAACGCTGCCACGGCAAGGAGGAGCAGCGTGCGGATCGACTTGTCCGGAGTGATCATGGTCGCGCCGCCCTCCTTTCGTTCGGTCAGGCGGCCCAGGGGAAAGCCGGCTGACAACGGCCTTATCGACGGGAGCGGAGGTCCAGCCGATGACGACCGAATGAACGAAAATTTAAGCGCGGATCGGCGGTCTCGACGGCACGATGCGGCATGGCGCCCGAGCGGAAGATGGGGTTATTGGGCAATCATGGTGTTGACGCCGCCCACGATTTTCGCTGACCCTCGGCGATCCCAGCTTGTCGGACCTGGCCCGGAGCGGCAGCCATGACCCAGCGCATCCTGATCGTCGAGGATGACGAGACGACCGGCAGCTATATCGCCCGCGGCCTCGACGAGGCCGGCTTCGGAGTCGAGCGCGCCCGGGATGGCCGCGACGGATTGTTCATGGCAAGCGATGCCGCCATCGATGCCGTCATCCTCGATCGCATGTTGCCGGGTATCGACGGCCTTGCGGTGCTGGCCGCCCTGCGTGCCGCGGGGATCGCAACGCCGGTGCTGCTGCTGTCGGCGCTGGGCACGCCCGACGACCGGCTGACCGGGCTGGAGGCCGGCGCCGACGACTATCTCGCCAAGCCCTTCCTGTTCGGCGAGCTGCTGGCCAGGCTGAAATTGCTGCTGCGCCGCGGACAGCCGGTGGCGGGACCGGTCACGACCCTGGCCTTCGCCGATCTCGAAATGGACCTGCTCTCTCGGAAGGTCCGGCGTGGCGGCCGTGCCATCGCCTTGCAGCCCCGGGAGTTCCGACTGCTGGAATACATGCTGCGCCATCCCGAACAGGTGATCACCCGCACCATCCTGCTGGAGGGTGTCTGGGACTATCACTTCGATCCCGGCACCAATGTCATCGACGTCCACATCGGCCGGCTGCGCCGCAAGCTGGAGGAAGGCGGCGAGCCGCCGCTGCTGCACACGGTGCGCGGCGCCGGCTATCGCCTCGGCCTGGCATGACCATCACGCTGAGTCGGGCCAGGCGGCTTCTCGGGGCACGCAGCACCCGGCTGGTAATGATGGCCTTTGCTGTCCAGCTGCTGCTGGTCGGCATCGCCATGGCCTGGGTCTATGTCTCGGCCCAGCGCGAGATAGACGCACGCGACCGAGCACTGGTCGTGGAGCTGCGCGACGATCTGATGGCGGCCTGGCGGGTGGGTGGCGCCGACGAGGTGACCCGCCTCATGGAAGCGCGGCTGACGCTGGCAGGCGCGGGCCATGCCCTGCTGCTCGCGGATGCGGAAGGCAATGTTCTCGCCGGCAACCTGCCCGGATTGCCGGCCGGAACGGTGATCGACGCCGGCTGGCAACAGCTGGCACTGGCCGGGCCGCGCCTGACACAGGGTCGTTATCTTGTCCTGGTGACACGGCTTGATGCCGGCCATCTGCTGCTCGTCGGGCAGGCGGCGTCGGGCGGCACCGCGCTGCTGACGACCGTCGGTCGCGCACTGGGTACCAGCCTGGGCTTGACCGTGCCCGCCGCCCTGCTGCTGGCGCTGCTGCTCGGGCGGCTGGCCAACACAAGAGTCGCTGCGATCGCCGCGGTGGCGGGCGACGTGGCCGGTGGCAACCTCGGCCGTCGTGTCGAAGGCGATGGCAGCCGCGATGCCTATGACCGGCTGGGCGACGCCATCAACGCGATGCTCGACCGCATCGAACGCCTCGTCGTCGAACTGCGCACCGTTACCGACGGTCTGGCCCACGACCTGCGATCGCCACTGACGCGGCTCCGCACCCGCGTCGAGCAGGCGCAGGCCGACGGCCATGCCGATGCCACCATCCTCGATGCCATGGCTGCCGATCTCGACCGGCTGCTGCTGATGCTGGCCACTGCCCTGCAGATCAGCCGCGCCGAAGCCGGGATCGGCCGCGATCATCTGGCGCCGGTCGATGTGGCCGACCTGCTCGAGGCGACGGTCGATGTCTATGGCCCCCTGGCCGAGGATGCGGGCGTGACGCTGACGGCATTGCCAACCCCGGCGGGGCCGGCGCTGCTGCACCGCGCTCTGCTGCAGCAGGCACTGGGCAACCTGATCGAGAACAGCCTGCGCCATGCCACGGGTGCAACCAGCATCACGCTCGCCGCCGTGCGCACCGATGCCGGTCTCGACCTCATCGTTGCCGATGACGGACCCGGCATCGCGGCAGCGCAGCACGCGCTTGCGCTCAGCCGTTTCGGCCGGCTCGATCCGGCGCGCGGCAACGGCGCCGAGGGCGGCAGCACCGGCACCGGGCTGGGCCTGTCACTGGTCCAGGCCGTTGCCCGCCTGCACGACGGTGACGTGAGCCTGGCCGACAATGGCCCCGGCCTGAAGGTGGTAATGCACCTGCCACAGACCAAGGCGAATGCCGACCTGTCGACGATGCGCCGCGGCAGTCCGTAGCGGGACCCATTTGCTGGCTGGCGCGGCGTTGGCCCCAAATTTCCGTCCCACAACAAGACTTCTCACCATCGCGGCGCCGGAAGCCCATGTCGCGAAACCGGAAACGCTCGAGACCTGCCGTCGGCAAAGCCTTGCATCGCCAGGGTCCAGGGGCAGGACTTCGCCCCCAACCCTGGCGGCAAGCCCGGCTAGAGCAGGAAGTCGGTCTCGGTCACCGCCAGCGCGCCCGTCAGCCTGATCTGCAGATCGGCCCGGCCGTCGCCATTGGTGTCGCCCCGGATGGTGGTGATGCCGGTGATCGCGTCGGTCACAACCTGCAACTCCCCTGCCGTCCGGCTGAAGATTGAGTCGCCGATGAACTGGAAGGTCTGGTTGCCGATCGTGGTTGTGTCGGCGTCGATACCCGTCAGGTCGATGAGATCGATCCCGATGGCGAAGTCGGTGATGAGATCGGCGGCCTTGGC
>JAIXZK010000158.1 GCA_027489695.1 Sphingomonadales bacterium | reverse complement strand
CCCGGCAACCGGACCGCCGTAAACATGCCGCAGCATAAGGGAGGGCAGGATGCCGGTCGCAGCGCTCGGGGACTATGATCAGGGCAACATTTTTGCCCGTATCCTGCGCGGCGAGATCCCGTCGCAGCGGGTCTATGAAGACGATCACGCCATCGCCTTTCACGACATCAACCCGCAGGCGCCCCTCCATGTGCTGGTGATTCCGCGCGGCCCCTATCGCAGCTGGGCGGATTTCTCGGCGAACGGCAGTGATGCCGAAATCGCCGGCTTCGTGCGCGCCGTAGGGGCGGTGGCGCGGCAGCTGGGGCTGGAGGAGCCCGGCTATCGGCTGCTCGCCAATGCCGGGCTCGATGCCCATCAGGAAGTGCCGCACCTGCACGTCCATGTGTTCGGCGGCCGGCCGCTGGGGCCGATGCTCACCCGCTAGAGTCGATTGCCGTTAAGTGGAGTCTGTGCCGTCCCGCTCCCCCGCCCAGCCACCCAAGTCATTGTACGATATGGGTGGCTGGGCGGGGGAGCGGGACGGCACAGACTTGCTGCAATCGACTCCAAGCGTCCTTACGCACACCAGTGGATGTCGATGTCCATGTCGAGGTCGGCGAGCAGCCGGCCGATCGGCAGCGGGCTGGCGGCGCCGTCCTTGATGGCCTTTTCGACGAGCTTGCGCTTGTCCTTGCCGGTCAGCACCAGGGTCACCACCCGCGCCGAAACCAGCGCTGCCTTGGTCAGCGTGACGCGATCCACCGGCATGTTGGCGGGCTTGGGATCGGGGCGCACGCCGATGGCGCGGCGGGCCTTGGGGCCGTTCAGCGCGGCGTCGTAATCGGGGCCGGGGAAGATCGAGGCGACATGGCCATCGGCGCCGACGCCGAGCCAGGCGAGATCGAGCGGCCATTCCAGCGCGGCGAGGCGCTCGTCGGCGGCGCGGCCGGCGGTGACGGCGTCCTTCTCGCCCGCCGCCAGCGGCACGACACGCGCCTTTTTCGGCAGGAACAGCTTCGCCAGCATGCCGACATTGGAAGCGGGATCGGTCGGCGGCACCAGCCGATCGTCGGTCGGCACGATGGTCACATCGGCCCATTCCAGCTTGCGCGCCGCCAGCAGTTCGAGCGCCGGCTTCGGCGTCTCGCCGCCCGGAAAGGCGACGATGGCGCGGCCGCGGGCTTCCAGCGCCTGTTCGATGATGAAGCCGACATCGCCGGCGACAGCCTCGGCGAGTTCGTCGGCGTCGTCATAATCCCACCATTCGGCGTCGATCATCTTTGCGGGTGCTCCGGATTGGAAAGGTCTTTGCGAGCCGGGGGCTTTGGCAGGGATGCCGCGCGAGGAAAAGCCTATTCGACCGGCACGGTATAGTTCAGCCCGAGGCGGCCGCCATCGGCGTAGATCGTCTCGCCGGTGATGTAGCTGGCATCGTCGCTGGCCAGGAAGGCGGCGATGGCGGCGATCTCCGCCGGCTCTCCGGCACGGCCCAGGGGCGTGCGCGACAATATGGTGCGCCGTGCCGCCTCGTCGGCCAGCACGGCGGTCTTCGCCAGTTCGGTGAGGATCGTGCCGGGGCCGATACCCACGACGCGGATATTGTGCGGCGCCAGCGCGACGGCGGTGTTGCGGGTGAGCTGGTTGAGCCCGCCCTTGGCGACATTATAGGCGAGCAAGGTCGGAATGGTCAGCACGGCGTTGACGCTCGACATGTTGATGACGACGCCGCGCCCGGCCGCGATCATGTGCGGCGCCGCCAGCTGGATGGCGTGGAAGGCGGCGGTCAGATTGGTGGCGATCACCCGGTCGAACAGCGCGGGATCGGTCGTCAGGATATCACCGCGCGGCGCGATGCCGGCATTGTTGACCAGCACATCGATGCCGCCCCAGCGCGCGACGACATGATCGATGGCCGCCGCGATGGCACCGCGATCGCTGACGTCGCAGGCGATGAAGTCGGCCGCCTCGCCCAACGATGCCGCCGCCGCGGCGCCGGCCTCGCCGTCGATATCGGCAAGCAGCACGCGTGCCCCTTCGGCGATGAAGCGGGTGGCGCAGGCAAGGCCGATGCCATTGGCGGCGCCGGTGACGAGGATGCGGCGGTCGGCGAGACGAGGAAGAGTCAAGGAAGTGGCCTCCGGCGGCTGGGGCCCCGGACCCCATCTTGTTTAGTGCCAAGCGAAATGGGGTCTGGGGCCAAAGGCCCCAGCCGCCGGAGGCAAGAAAGCGCCGCCGGAGGCCCCCCTTACTCCGTCAGCTCGTTCCACACGTCCTTCAGCTTGTCGAAGAACCCCGATTGCCGCGGGGTGTTGGCGCCGCCTTCGCTGGTTTCGATCGCCTGGAACTCTTCCAGCAGTTCGCGCTGGCGCTTGGTCAGCTTGACCGGGGTTTCGACTTCGATCTGGACGACAAGGTCGCCGAAGCCGCCGCCCGGCGCGCCGCCGTTCAGCGCCGGCATGCCGCGGCCGCGGACACGGAACTGCTTGCCGGTCTGGGTGCCGTGCGGCACCCGGACGACGGCCACTTCGCGGTCGAGGCCGGGGACTTCGATCTCGCCCCCGAGCGCGGCGGTAGTGATCGAGATCGGCGCGATGCAGAACAACGTCGTGCCTTCGCGCTTGAAGATGCGGTGCGGCTTCAGATTGACGAAGATATAGAGGTCGCCCGGCGGCCCACCGCGGTTGCCGGCCTCGCCTTCGCCGGAAACGCGGATGCGGGTGCCGTCGTCGACACCGCGCGGGATGTTGACGTTGAGGCTCTTCTGCTTCTCGACGCGGCCGGCGCCATGGCAGCTGTCGCAGGGGTCGGCGATGGTCTGGCCGGTGCCATGGCAGGTGGGACAAGTGCGTTCGACCATGAACAGCCCCTGGCGCATGCCGACGCGGCCCTGGCCGCCGCAGGCCTGGCAGGTACGCGCCGACGTGCCGGGCTTGGCGCCGGAACCGCTGCACGGCTCGCAGGTGGCGGCAACTTCGACCTGCAGGGTCGCCGCCTTGCCGGCAAAGGCTTCCTCGAGCGTCATTTCGAGGTCGTAGCGCAGGTCCTGGCCGCGCGCCGGGCCGGAGCGGCGCTGGCGGCCGCCGCCCATGAACTCGCCGAAGATATTGTCGAAAATGTCGGCGAAGCCGCCGAAATCCTGCGCGCCGCCGCCGCCGCCACCCTGCCGGAAGGCGGCATGGCCAAAGCGATCATAGGCCGCGCGCTTCTGCGGGTCCTTCAGGACGTCATAGGCTTCGTTCAATGCCTTGAACTTCTGCTCGGCCTCGGGATTGCCGGGGTTGCGATCCGGGTGCCATTGCATGGCGAGCCGGCGATAGGCGCTCTTCAGCGTGCCATCATCGGCACCGCGCTCGCATTGCAGCAGTTCGTAATAGTCGATTTCGGTCGTCATCGGCCGCTCTGTCTCCCCTCCCGCCCGCGGGAGGGATCGGGGGTCGGAAGCGCCGCATGCGGCACCGCTTTACCCGGACACCCGAACCCACCCCCGACCCCTCCCGCGAGCGGGAGGGGAGAAATTCAAGTCCCCTCGCGCCGGGCGCGAGGGGAGCATTTTACTTGCGCTCGTCGTCCACGTCCGAGAATTCGGCGTCGACGACATTGTCGTCCTTGGGGCCTTCGGCGCCCGGCGAGGCTTCGGCCTGCTGCGCGGCGTACATCGCTTCGCCCAGCTTCATCGCCACCTGGCCCAGCGCCTGCGTCTTGGCGGTGATGGCGGCGGCGTCGCCGCTGTCGAGCACCGACTTCAAGTCAGCGATCGCCGTCTCGATCTCGGCCTTCACCTCGGCCGAAACCTTGTCGCCATGCTCGGCGAGCTGACGCTCGGTCGAATGGACAAGGCTGTCGCCCTGGTTGCGGGCCTCGGCGACGTCGCGGCGCTTCTTGTCCTCCTCGGCGAACTTTTCGGCGTCCTTGACCATCTGCTCGATGTCGTCCTTGGAAAGGCCGCCCGACGGCTGGATGCGGATCTGCTGTTCCTTGCCGGTGCCCTTGTCCTTGGCGTTGACGGCGACAAGGCCATTGGCATCGATGTCGAAGGTGACCTCGATCTGCGGCACGCCGCGCGGCGCCGGCGGAATGCCGACCAGATCGAACTGGCCGAGCATCTTGTTGTCCGCGGCCATTTCGCGCTCGCCCTGGAAGACGCGGATGGTGACGGCCGACTGGTTGTCATCGGCGGTCGAATAGGTCTGCGACTTCTTGGTCGGGATCGTCGTGTTGCGATCGATCATGCGGGTGAACACGCCACCCAGCGTCTCGATGCCGAGCGACAGCGGGGTCACGTCGAGCAGCAGCACGTCCTTGACGTCGCCCTGCAGCACGCCGGCCTGGATGGCGGCGCCCATGGCGACGACTTCATCGGGGTTGACGCTGGTGTTGGGCTCCTTGCCGAACAGCTCCTTCACAAAGGCACGCACGCGCGGCATGCGGGTCATGCCGCCGACGAGAATGACTTCGTCGATCTCGCTGGTCTTGACGCCGGCTTCCTTGATGGCGTCGAGGCACGGCTTGCGGGTGCGCTCGATCAGCTCGAGCACCAGCTTTTCGAGATCGGTACGGCTGATCGCCTTGACGAGGTGCTTCGGCCCGGTGGCGTCGGCCGTGATGAACGGCAAATTGACTTCGGTCGAGGCCGAGGACGACAGCTCGATCTTGGCCTTTTCGGCTGCCTCCTTGAGGCGCTGCAGGGCGAGCTTGTCCTTGGTCAGGTCGATGCCTTCGGACTTCTTGAAGTCGGCCGACAGGAACTCGACGAGCTTGGCGTCGAAATCCTCGCCGCCAAGGAAGGTATCGCCCGAGGTCGACTTCACTTCGAAAACGCCGTCGCCGAGCTCGAGGATCGACACGTCGAAGGTGCCGCCGCCAAGGTCATAGACCGCGACCGTCTTGGCTTCGGTCTTCTTGTCGAGGCCATAGGCCAGCGCCGCGGCGGTCGGCTCGTTGATGATGCGCAGCACTTCGAGGCCGGCGATCTTGCCGGCGTCCTTGGTGGCCTGGCGCTGGGCATCGTTGAAATAGGCGGGCACGGTGATCACCGCCTGGGTAACGGTTTCGCCCAGATAGGCCTCGGCGGTTTCCTTCATCTTCTGCAGGATGAAGGCGGAAACCTGCGACGGCGAATAATCCTGGCCGCCGGCGGCGACCCAGGCGTCGCCATTGCCGCCCTTGACGATCTTGTAGGGGACGAGCGCCATGTCCTTCTGGGTCATCGGATCGTTGAAGCCGCGACCGATCAGGCGCTTGACGGCAAAGATGGTGTTTTCGGGGTTGGTCACCGCCTGGCGCTTGGCCGGCTGGCCGACGAGACGCTCGCCATCCTTGGTGAAGGCAACCTGCGACGGCGTCGTGCGGGCGCCTTCGGCGTTCTCGACCACCTTGGGCGCCGAACCTTCCATCACCGCCACACAGCTGTTGGTGGTGCCGAGGTCGATGCCGATAACCTTTGCCATGCCGTCATTCCTTGTCTTCTGCGGGCCCGTTCGGCCGCACCCCCCGGAAGGCAGCGCGACCCGTCGTCCCAGGGTTGCCGTTTGCGAGGAGTCACATAGGGCCGAGGCCGGCGCGTTCAATAGTTTCGTTGTGCGCGACCGCAGCGGCGCGTCGACGTGCCGGCGTGACTCGACCGCGCTGCCGGCTTATGGCCGCGCCGATCGAAGGAGTTCGTCGATGCGCGCGTTGCTGGTCCTGTCCCTGCCTGCCCTGATGCTTGCAACCGCGGCAACGCCGCCGCCGGTGCCGGAAGCCTGGGATCGCAGTCCGCCCCGGGCGACCGACGCCTGGGTACGGCTGAACCCGGTGCCGGGCCGGCCCTCGGCGGGCTATCTCGCGCTCAGCGGTGGCGGCCAGCCCGACCGGCTGACCGGCGCCAGCGCCCCCGGCGTGCGCATCGAGATGCACGACATGTCGATGGCCGGCGGCATCATGCGCATGGCGAAGCTCGACGCCCTGCCCGTCCCCGCCGGCGCCGCCATCCGCTTCGCGCCCGGCGGCAAGCATCTGATGATCTTCGGTCTTGCCGCGAGCGCCAAGACGCTGCCGATCACCCTCCGCTTCGCCAGCGGCGGCACGGTGACGGTGACGGCCGCGGTGCGCGCCGCCGGCGATGCGCCCGCGGCGACGCCCGATCCACACGCCGGCCATCACGACTGATGGCGCGCGATCCGCGGCCGCGCCGCCGGCCGCTGACGGCGGGCGAAATTCGGCTGGCGGCATCGGTATTCGGCGCGGCGGTCGATCCCGCGCCCGTCACCATCGCCTGCGCCAAATATTGGGCCTTTCATCCCTGGTGGGTGACGATGGCGCCCGATGGCCACATCTGGTGCCACCCGAACGGCTTCAACTGGTGCGCCGATTTCAGTGCGCAGCCGCCCGGCGCGCAGGCGCATTTCATCCATGAGATGACGCATGTCTGGCAGGTGCAGACCGGCGGCCATCTGGCGCTGCGCCGACTGCCCTTCGCCCGCTATGGCTATGTGTTGCAGCCCGGAAAGCCGTTCTCGCGCTATGGCATCGAGCAACAGGCCAGCATCGTCGAGCACGCCTTTCTGCTGCGCGCTGGCCGCGTGGTGCCCGGCGCGCCGCCGCTCGCGGACTATCTGGCGGTGCTGCCGTTCGAGCCGGGGTGAGGCGGGTTTTGCCGCCGGCGGCTGGGGCGCTAGGTCCCTGCCGCCGGAGGCCAGCCATCACGGCGGCGTTACTTCCACCAGCAATTTGCCGAAATTGCCGCCGCTGTAGAGGTCCTTGACCGCGGTCGCGGCAGTTTCGAGGCCGGGGCGGATGTCCTGCCGGGTCTTGAGCTTGCCTTCCAGCATCCAGCCGGCCAGCGCCATGCCGCTTTCAGCGAAGCGCGGCGCGAAATCGGTGACGATGAAGCCGCGCACCGTCAGCCGCCGCATCAGCATCTGGTTCCAGAAGCCCGGCGGTTCGCTGGCATCGGTGGCGTTATAGCCCGAGATCAGCCCGCACAGCGGCATGCGGCCGAACCATTTCATGCGCTGCAGGACGGCAACCATGATGTCGCCGCCGACCTGTTCGAAGTTGATGTCGATGCCTTCGGGGGCGAGCCGGTCGAGTTCGGCGCCGACATCCTGGGACTTGTAGTCGATGCAGGCGTCGAAGCCGAGTTCATCGACGACCCAGGCGCATTTCGCCGCCCCGCCGGCGATGCCGATGACCTTGCAGCCCTTGATCTTGCCGATCTGCCCGACGATCTGGCCGACGCCGCCGGCCGCCGCCGAGACGACAAGGGTTTCGCCCGGCTTGGGCTGCCCGATGTCGAGCAGGCCGAAATAGGCGGTCGGGCCGACGAGCCCGAGCGTGCCGAAGGCGGCGGCGAGCGGGATGCCGGGGATTTCGGGCAGGCGGCTGAGGCCGGTGCCATCGGTCACCATCAGATCGGCCCATTCGCCGAGGCCGGCAAAGAGATCGCCGACCGCGACCCCGTCCTTGCGGCTTTCGACGACGCGGCCGCAGACGCCGCCGCGCATGCCGGCGCCAATCTCGACCGGCGGCATGTACTGTTCCATGTCGCTCATCCAGATCCGGTTGGTCGGATCGAGCGACAGATAGGTTATGCGTAGCAGGAACTGGCCGTCCGCCAGCGCCGGCACGGGCTCGTTCACATATTCGAGATCGCCATCGGCGATATCGCCAACGGGACGCCGGGCCAGCCGCCAGACATTGCGCATCATCATCGTTCTTCTCCCCAATCGCGATCCAGAAACCCACCGATCGCCGCGGCCGCCACCGGCTCGTCGAGGGTCGGAGCATGGCCGACACCGGGCACTTCGACTACCCGCAGTTCCGGCAGCACCGCCTGCATCCGCGCCTGGGTGGCCGGCGTCAGCACGTCCGAGAATTCGCCACGCAGGCTGAGGACCGGCGCGCCGGCGAGCGTCGCGAATGCCGCCCAGAAATCGGTGCCGTGATCGACCTGCGGCAGGCGGAAGGGATCGGCGATGCGCGGATCATAATCGAAGATGATTCGCCCCGATGGCGCCAGCCGGCAGACCCGCTTGGCAAAGGCCAGCCAGTCGGACAGCGTCCAGTCGGGATAGATGGTGCCATGCTTCTGCTGGAAATCGCGGGCGGCGTGCAGCCAGGTCGGCCAGTTGCCGGCCCGGCCGACCAGCGCGCGCAGCCGCCGCAGGCCACCCGGTTCGACATCGGGGCCGATGTCGTTGAGGATGACGCCGGCCATCCGTGACCGGTGCGCCGTTGTCATCTGCAACGCCAGCAGCCCGCCCACCGAGGATCCGATGACGATGCAGCGATCGACCGATGCTGCTTCGAAAAGTCGTCCCAGGTCATGGAGATAGGACATGGCGACATAGGTCAGCGAATCCTTCGGCCAGGCCGATTCGCCGCGGCCGCGCAGATCGACGGCGATCAGCCGGAACCGGCCGGCGAGCCGGTTGCCGAGGCTGGCAAAGTCGCTGGCGTTGCGCGTCAGCCCGGGCAGGCACAGGATCGTCGGCCGATCGGCGGGGCCATGGCGTTCCCGCCAGTGCAGGCGGATGCCGTCGGCGGACCAGTACCAGCCGTCGTGCCAGCCGCCCGCATCGGGCGGTGTCCGCTTGTTTTCCGGGAGCGTCATTGCCATCTTCCGCGTTCGCTGCTCCCGGGCTTTTGACTCTGACTCAATTGCCGCGTTATAGACACGCCCGGGCGGGATAAGAGAGAACAAATCTGGTGGCAACGCGCGCTATCGACCGCGACAATGGCAAGGTCCGTGACGTGGCCCGGGATTCGGGCCGCGAACCGGCGCGCGCCGATACCCGTGCGCGTCGCTATGATCCGGCGGAAACCAAGGCACGCGTGCTCGCTGCCGCGCACATGCTCTTCTCGACCCGCGGTTTCGCCGCCACCGGCACCGCCGACATCGCGCGCGAGGCGGATGTCTCGGAAGGCTCGATCTTCTATCATTTCGGTTCGAAGAAGGCGCTGCTCGCCGAATTGGGGGCTCGCTACGGTCGCCTGATGATCGAGGCGATGGAGCGCGGCGACCGGCTTGAGGATCTGGAGCCCGGCATCATCATTCCGCGCGTCTTCGAATTCTGCCGCGTCAACAATTTGTGGCAGGGTGTCGGCGCCCCCTGTCCGGAGGGCGTCAGCCCCAAGGCGGCGATGGCGTTCAACCCCGAGTCGGAACCCTTCTTCCAGGCCGCCAAGGCCACCACCACCGAATGGATCCAGCGTCAGATGACGCGGGCCATGGCACGGCGCGGCATCGTCGGCGTCGATATCGAGCTGGCGGCATCGTTCACCCACCACATCGTCGGGGATGCGATCGATCGCATCCTGCTCGCCGAGACCCCCGAGGAAGCCCTGCGCGTCGAGACCGAGACCGTGCGCTTCGTTCGCGCCGCCTGCGGTTACCCGACCCGCTGACGCCGTCGCGACGCGCCGCCGCCTCGCAACTTGCCCATCGAAAAAGGCGTACGACCATGGCCTATCGTCCGGCGCGAGCCATCGAGGCGGTCGCCGATTTTCTCGCCGATCCGGTGCGCCCCGCCGATTTCCCGGAAACCCGGCTGCGCTGGCGCAACGACCGCGCCGCCGCGCAAATCGGTCTCGACAACCTCAGCGATTCGGAATGGGTCGCCCACTTCGGCCGCTTCCAGCCGCTGCCCGACGGCCTGCCGCAGCCGCTCGCCCTGCGCTACCACGGCCATCAGTTCCGCACCTACAATCCCGATCTTGGCGATGGCCGCGGCTTCCTGTTCGCGCAGCTTCGGGATGACCGCGACCGGCTGATGGACCTTGGCACCAAGGGCAGCGGCCAGACGCCGTGGAGCCGCTTCGGCGATGGCCGGCTGACCCTGAAAGGGGCATTCCGCGAGATCCTCGCCACCGAAATGCTGGAAGCGCTGGGCGTCGATACCTCGCGCAGCCTGTCGGTCGTCGAAACCGGCGAGAATCTCGATCGCCAGGACGAACCCTCGCCGACGCGATCGGCCGTGCTGGTGCGCCTCAATCACAGCCATATCCGCTATGGCAGCTTCCAGCGGCTCGCCTATGCGCAGGACGCCGGTTCGATGCAGCGGCTGGTCGCCTATGCGCTCGAACATTATGCGCCGGCCGCGACCGGCCCCAGCCCGGCAGCGGCGCTGCTCGATCATTGCGTCACCGGCGCGGCGACGTTGGCGGCGCAGTTCATGGTCGCCGGCTTCGTCCATGGCGTGCTCAATACCGACAACATCAACATCACAGGCGAAAGCTTTGATTACGGCCCTTGGCGCTTCGCCCCGGCCTGGGACCCGGATTTCACCGCCGCCTATTTCGACCACCACGGCCTCTACAGCTTCGGCCGCCAGGCCGAGGCGCTGCAGTGGAATGTCTATCAGCTTGCCGGTGCCTTGCGGCTCGTTGCCGAGCTCGAGGATCTGAAGGCGCCGCTGCTGGCTTTTGCCGATCGCTACCAGGCGGCGCTGGCGACGGCGGCGCTGCGCCGGCTGGGGGTGGCTTCGCAGGGGCCGGATGCGGACGCCGCACTGGTCCGCGCCATCGAGGCGGCGCTGCACGCGACGCGCATGGATCCCGATCGCTTCTGGTTCGATTGGCGTGGCGGCGTCCGGCGCGCGCCATCGCCGGCCGACGCTACTTATGAGGCGCCGGCCTTTGCCGATTTCCTTGCCCGCATCCAGGCCCATGCGACGGCCGCGCCGACGCATGACTATTGGCGCGATGCCGAGCCCTGCACGATGCTGGTCGATGAAGTCGAATGGCTGTGGAGCAGCATCGCCGCGGACGACGACTGGGCCGCGTTCGAGGCCAAGATCGCCGCGATCCGGCGCATGGGCGCGGCGATGAAGTAGCGACCCTTCAGGCCTTCACCAGCCCATGCGCCAACAGGCTGTTGGCGGTATCGACGATCGTTTCCTCCTCCGGCCGCGGCACCCAGCCGAATACCGCCTTGGCGTGCGCCGACGAGCATTCGCGCACCTTGCCGAGTTCCGGCGTCACCATCCTGACCGTCGGATCGAACAGCGCCGAGAGCTTGAGCAGGAAATCGGGCAGGCCGCGCGTCGGCACCTTCTTCGCCCGGGCGCCGAGGCGGAGCTTCAGGATTTCGGCGATGTCGCGCATCCACAGGAACTTGCCCGAAGCGATGAAGCGCTCGCCATCCATGTTCGGCGCCGTCATGGCGCGGACGTGCAGATCGGCGACGTCGCGGACATCGACGACACCGAAGCCGAGGCGCGGCAGTCCGGGCAGCGAGCCGTCCATCAGCTTCTTGATGACTTCGAGCGAGGTCGAGAAATCGCTGCCGAGGACGGGCCCCAGCACCGCGGCCGGGTTGATGGTGACGAATTCCATGCCGGCGCCATTTGCCGCCATCCAGTCGCGCGCCGCGCGTTCGGCATGCGTCTTCGACTTGATATAGGCATAGGCGTCGAGGCTGTCGGCGTTGGTCCAGTGCTTTTCGGTGAACACCGGGCGCGGATCGGGATGGCCATAGGCGATCGCCGCCATCGACGAGGTCATGACCAGGCGTTTGACCCCCGCGGCATGGGCGAATTTCAAGGCGCGCAGGGCGCCCTCGCGCGCCGGGCGGATCAGTTCCTCGGGGTCCTTGGGCTCGGCACTGGGGATCGGCGAGGCAATGTGCTGGACATGATCCATCCCGGCGACGGCTTCGGCCCAGCCCGTGTCCGAGGTCAGATCGACCGCGACGAGTTCGAGATCGGGCAGGCCGAGCGTCTTGCGCACGGCATCGGCGCGGCCAAGGTTGCGGATGGTGCCGCGCACCGTCCAGCCCTCGGCGACCAGCTGCTGGATGATGAACCCGGCGATATAGCCCGACGCGCCGGTAACAAGGACCTTGCCTTTTGACATGTCATTCTCCCATGGCGTTGCATCGCCATCGCTGTTACGATCTGACAAATGTCGTCTGAAATGTCAACGCTGCTGGAACCCCGCGACGATCGCCGCGCCGCGGTGGTGCGCGCCGCGCTCGCCGCCTTCAGCCGCTATGGCTATCGCAAGGCGTCGATGGCCGACATCGCCGCGGCAGCCGGCTGCTCGCGGCCGCTGCTTTACACGCTGTTCGCCAGCAAGGCCGATGTCTTCCGCGCCGTCGCCGAGCAATTGCTGGGGGAGGCCGCACTCGCCGCCGAAGCGGCCTGGCCGCCCCGGGCACCGGTTGCCGAAGGCCTGGCGGCGGCGATCCTCGCCAAGGATCTGCCGCTGCATCGCCTGCTCGCCGCCACGCCCCATGCCGGCGAAATCCTCGCCGAAGCCGAGGCGCAACTTGCCGATCTGCACGCCGCCGCTGCCGCCGGCTTCGCGGCGCTGCTCACCGGCCGCCTCGCCGCCGCCGGCGACCACGACCCCGCCGCGACCGCGCGCCTGGTCACCAATGCCGCGACCGGCCTCAAGCACGCCGGCGGCGACGAGGCGCTCTATGTCGGCGATGTCCGGAGGCTGGCGGCGCTGGTCGCGGCCGGCCTGGGGG
>JAIXZK010000199.1 GCA_027489695.1 Sphingomonadales bacterium | reverse complement strand
GCGCGTGCCGTCGAAGAAACCATCCTCCTCCAGCTTGAACGGCACCGTCTGGCCGCCCCATTCCGGCACGGCGTGGCGGGCGGCGAGTTCGATCGACCAGCCGGTGTTGGCGCGCAGGCGATAATCGCCGCCAGGGCTGTTGCCCTGATTGTCCCAGAAACCGATCGGCGTGCCGGCGGCATGGCCGTGATAGCCGATCGGGTGGGAATAGATGCTGGGGTCGAGGCCCTGGGCGATGGCCTTGGCACGCGCCATCGCCAGCATCTCGTTGCCGCTGCGGCCGGTGGCGAAGCTGCTGGTCAGCGCGTCCTGGACGGCGTTGGCGGCGGCGAGCCCGGCCTTCAGCCCGGCCGGCGCGTCGCGCTCGCCGGGTTTCAGCACATAGGCCATGTGCTGCGTATCGGTGTTGAGGCCGAGATAGGTGATGCCGAAATCGACCCACAGCAGGTCCCCCGGCCGGATGACGGTGTCACCATCGAGGGCGTCGGGGACCCCGGCGCGGTGAATATCGAGCGAGGGCTGGAACCAGGTGTCGAGCCGCAGCCCGGCAATACGCTCGCGATACCACCAGACGACGTCGTCGGCGGTGGTGCGGCCGGGGGTGATGACCCGGCTGGACAGCCCCTCGGCAATGATCGCATGGGCAGTACGGACAATGTCGCGGTAGCGGTCGAGTTCCCCGGCACTGCGGGTCTCCAGCCAGCCGACGGCGAGGGGGTGGGCCGCGACGAGCCGCTCGGCGAACCCCGGCGGCAGCGCCGCGACCAGTGAATCGCGCTGGCTGGCGGTAAGGCCATCGGCGAAGGTCGACAGCGGCGAGACATTGATGGCGATGCGCTTCGGCGCGCGTTCGGCGACGATGGCGCCCAGCCGCCGCCATTGGTCGGGCTCCGCCGCCGGATTCCAGCTCGGCTGGAACAGCCCGCCCAGGCCGTAGCGGCTGACCGTCAGGCGTTCGACCGGCTTGCCGCCGCCGGGATCGAAGAAAACGAGGATGGTCCGACGCCGCGCGTGCAGCGATTCGGCGTTGAGCATCGTCGCGACGACGGGATCCTCGAGATATTCGCGCGCCACCAGGATCCACATGTCGATGCCATGTTCGCGCATCAGCGCCGGCACGATGCTGTCGAGCCGGTCCTTCAGCCAGGCATTCTGGACCTTGGCGCGCTCGCGCAGCGGCAGGATCGGCGGCAGCACCGGATCGGCGAGCTCGGCCTGGCAGAAACCGGCCGGCGGCGGGCTTGCCAGCGATGTCTGGGCGGCAGCCGGTGCCGCGACGGCGAGAGCGGCGGCAATGATGGTGCGGTGCATGAAGATCCCCCTGTACGCCCGCCAGTCTAGGGCAGGAGCCGCGCATGACGGAAGGGGGCCCGCGGATATCGTCCGCTCAGCCGCAAGCCCGCGCCGGCCCCATGTCCAGGTGCAGGTGGTTGGCATGGGCGGCGTTATAGTCGGGGGACAGGACGACGCGGAACAGCCGGCAGCCGCCGTCGCGGATCTCGCGCAGGAACGCCCGGCGCCGCGAATCGCCGTCCCAATCGGCGCCGAAACTGATGCGCTGACCCCTGCCAAGGTTGAAGCCGCCGATATCGATGGCGTTGGCGGTGGCGTGTTCCGAAAAACGCGCCGATCCGGCGACGCTGCGGCAGTTCCAGCTGCCCATCGACACCAGGCTTTGTGCCTTGCTGTCGAGATGCAGCCGCGCCGCCGGAATCACCACCTGGCGGTTCCAGACCAGCAGCGCCGCCGCCATCGGGCACGACAGGGTATGCTTGTAGGGCGAAAGCGTCAGCCCGACCCGCGTGGCGCGGATGGCGCCCGAAGTCATGCAGGCGGGGCGCGGTGGCCGTTGGTTTGGCGGCGGATCGAAGGCCACGCCGGCTTCGGCCAGCAGCTGCCGGCAGGCAGCCGGATCGTCGTGCAGCGCCGCCAGCTTCGCCGCTGTCGACCAGCCGATCGGCGCGTTGAGGTCCAGCGGCGTCCAGGGCACATCCTCGGGATTGCGCTCGGTCCAGTCCCACGCCAGCACGCCAGCCGCGGCCATGTTGAAAATCACCAGCAGGGGCAGCAGGGGCAGGCGCATTGGCGGCCTACTGCCGCAGAGTCGTTACCAGTTGGTTTCGCGCTGACCAGAAACCCAGCGCCAGAGTCTGTGGCAGTCAGTCGGCGCCAGGCCCGCCGGCGCGTAGAATGCGCCGGCGGGCGATGGGCTCGATTACGGCAGCACGACGCCGTCGATGACGTGGATGACACCGTTCGACTGGTTGACGTCGGCAATCGTGACATGCGCCATGCCGCCCTTGGTGTCGGTCAGCATGACGGTCTTGCCCATCAGCGACGCGGTCAGCGTGCCGCCCTGGACGGTGGTGAGCACGGCCTTGCCGCCGCCGGCCTTGATCTTGCCGATCAGATCGCTGGCCGAAACCTTGCCGGCGACGACATGATAGGTCAGCACCGCGGCGAGCGTCGCCTTGTTTTCGGGCTTGAGCAGATTGTCGACGGTGCCAGCCGGCAGCTTGGCGAAGGCGGCGTTGGTCGGCGCGAACACCGTGAACGGCCCGGCGCTCTTCAGCGTGTCGACGAGGCCGGCAGCCTTTACGGCGGCGACCAGCGTGGTGTGATCCTTGGAATTGACGGCGTTGTCGATGATGTCCCTGGTCGGGAGCATGGCGGCACCGCCGACCATGACGGTCTGGGCGGCAACGGCGGCCGGGGCCGCGGCCAGGCCGGCAGCGGCGATGGCGAAGAGTGCGGAACGCAACGCGGTACGGGGAAGAAGCATCGATATCGTCCTTGCTAGACGTCCGTGGGGTCGGACGTTTCGAAGTACGACGGCCCAAGGACATGGGTTGCGCGCGGTGGCGCGGCAGGTTGCCGCGCCATCCGGCGCTTTCAGCCAAGCCGGGCCTTCACCAGCGCCTTCAAATCCGCTTCAGCCCGGGCGCCGAAATGGCCGATGACTTCGGCGGCGGCGATATTGCCCATGCGGGCGCAATCGGCGAGGCCGCGACCTTCCGACAGGCCGGCGAGGAAGCCGCCGGCAAACATGTCGCCAGCCCCGGTGGTATCGACGACCTTTGCCACCGGCTCGCCCGGCACATGGATGCGCTCGCCATTGGCCAGCACGACGGCGCCGGCGGCCGATCGGGTGATGACGGCGATGCCGGCATGTTTCGCCATTTCGGCCATGGCGGCATCGAGGCTGGCGGTCTGGTACAGCGCGCAGGCCTCATGCTCATTGGCGAACATGATATCGACATGGGTTGCCAGCAAATCCTGGAAATCGGCGCGATGGCCTTCGACGCAGAACACGTCGGACAGGGTGAAGGCGACCTTGCGGCCCTGCGCCCGGGCGATGGCGATGGCCTTTTTCATCGCGGCGCGCGGCGCCACCGGATCCCAGAGATAGCCTTCGAGATAGAGAATGCCGGCATCGGCGACCATCTGCGGATCGAGATCGGCTTCGGAAAGCTCCTGGCAGGCGCCGAGATAGGTGTTCATCGTGCGGTCGCCATCGTCGGTAACGAGGATCAGGCAGCGGCCGGTCGGGTTGCCGCCGGTCGAGGCCGGGGTGGCGAAATCGACGCCGGCGGCGCGGATGTCATGGGCGAAGACATCGCCGAGCTGGTCCTTCGCCACCCGGCCGACAAAGGCCGGCTTCGCGCCCAGCGCCGCCATGCCGGCGACGGTGTTCGCCGCCGAACCGCCGGAAATCTCCCGCCCCTGGCCCATCGCGCCATAGAGCGCCTCCGCCGTGGCGGCGTCGATAAGCTGCATCGAGCCCTTGGGGATGCCGCGGCCGGCAAGGAATTCCGGCGTGGCGGAGGCGATGACATCGACAAGGGCGTTGCCGATGGCGAGGACGGAATGGGACATTGAAGGCACCTTTTGCGGGCGAAACCGCCATGACGATCGAATGGCGCGGTCAGTAGAAGCCGCGGGCCGTCATGGAAAGGGGCGAGCCGGTGGCGTTGCGCGGCCGGCGGCGAGCGGGGCCTTCCGGCCGCCCGGCCAACGCGATAGCGTCGGCGCCATGCCACGCCTGCCGCTCGCCCTGCTGCTGCTGACGGTCGCCGCCTGTTCGCAGGCGCCGCCGCTGGCCCCGGTGGCACCGCCGCCGCCGCCGCGCTTCGCGCCGCCGCCGCCGGGGCTGGCGCGCATCCTCGGCCGCGATGCAGCGACGGTCATGGCACTGCTCGGCAAGCCATCGCTCGATCGCCGCGAGGGGCCGGCGCGGCTGCTGCAGTTCGTGCGGCCACCCTGCGTGCTCGACGTGTTTCTCTATCCCGATGCCGGCACCGTGCCGACCGTGCGGACCGCCGCGGCGCGGCGACCGGATGGCAGCCGGATCGACCCCGGCGCCTGCCTCACCCTGCTGTCGCCAACGCCCTAGGCCGGGATCAGAACAACCCCCCGCCCAACATCAGCCGCACCGTGCCGATCGCGATCACCGCGATGTTGAGGTTGCGCCCGGCCTTGCCGTCGGAGAGCAGCCCGAGGCCCAGGCCGACAATCGCCATCGGCACGATCGCCCAGTTCGCCCAGCCGAGGAACGGCAGGAAGGCGAAGACCGCCAGGCTGAGCCCGGCGAGGCCGATGAGGATGGAGAGCAGGTT
>JAIXZK010000373.1 GCA_027489695.1 Sphingomonadales bacterium | reverse complement strand
CTGGTCGGCGTAATCCTGCTCTTTCGTGCGTGCCAGGATGCGATTGAAGGTGGCGGGCTTGATGACCTGGCCCATGGCGAAATTCTGGCCGAGGGTTTCGAGATAATCCTTCAGCGCGACGAGCTTTTCGCGGCTGGAGGATTCGTGGTCGCGGTAGACGCAGGGGGCCTTTTTCGCCTCCAGCGCGCGGGCGGCGGCGACATTGGCGGCGATCATGAAATCCTCGATCAGCCGATGCGCGGCGAGATGCTCGCGGATGGCGATGCTGGCGATGCGGCCGGCGTCATCGAGCACGACGCGGCGTTCGGGGAGTTCGAGCGCCAGCGGCTCACGGTCGTCGCGGGCCTTGGCCAGTGCGCCCCAGGCGTCCCAAAGCGGTTTCAGCACCGGCAGCCATTCGCCGGAACCGGTATCCATGCTGGCCTGGGCGTCTTCATAGGCGATGTTGGTGACGCAGCGAATGACGGCGCGGGTGAAGCGCTGGCTGAGCACCTTGCCGCCAGGATCGATCTCGAGATGGCAGGCGAGCACGGCGCGGTCGCGGCCTTCGACCAGCGAACAGACATCGGCGGACAGTATTTCCGGCAGCATCGGCACGACGCGATCGGGGAAATAGACGCTGTTGCCGCGCCGCCGCGCCTCGCGATCGAGCGCGCTGCCGGGGCGGACGTAGAAGCTGACATCGGCGATGGCGACGATGGCGCGATGGTGGCCGGGCCGATCGGGGTCAGCCGCCGCCCAGACCGCATCGTCATGGTCGCGGGCGTCGGCGGGATCGATGGTCAGGAACGGCAGCGGGCGCAGATCCTCCCGCTCGCCGAGCTTCAAGGTCGCGACGCTCGCCGCTTCTTCCAGCGCTTCCTCGGCGAAGCGGCTGGGGATGCCCTTGGCGTGGATGGCGATGAGCGAAAATGCCCGCGGCGCGAAGGGATCGCCGAGCACTTCGACCACCCTTGCGGTCTGCCGCGGCGGGCGTCCCGCCGGTTCGGCGAGCACCAGGTCGCCGGCCGCCGCCTCGCCCGGATCGCTCACCACGAAATCGACGCGCGCCTTCTTGTCGACCGGCACCAGGCGGTATCCTAGCGCCTCCTTGCGCAGGATGCCGAGCACGAACTCCTCGGACTTCGCCAGCGCCTTCATCGGAAAGGCGCTGTAACCGCTGCCCGTCTCCTCGATCCGCGCCAGCAGCCGGTCGCCGACGCCGAAGCTCCCGCGCCGCCGCGTCTCGATCACCCGCATGCGCGGCGGCGGCGCCGCGCTGTCCCAGCGATCGGGCACCGCGATGGCGCCCTCGCCCACATCGATGACGCGGATGACGGTCACCTTCGGCAGCCCGCCGCCCTTGTGCACCGTCCGCCCCGGCCCGGCCTCGAGCTCGCCCGAATCCTGCATTTCCTTCAGCAGCGCCTTCAGCGCGATCTTGTCCTGCGCCGAGAGCCCGAACGCCTTGGCGATCTCGCGCTTGCCCACCGCTGTCGGCTGGGTGCGGATGAAATCCAGGATGGCCGCTCGGGTCGGCAGGCCGGCAGGTCGGTCGGGGCGGTGACGGGGCATGGGTGTGACCATGGGCGGCGGCGGCGGCGGGTGCAACCATTGGCGGTAGCAGCAAGCCGCCGGCGAAACGGTTGCAGCGGAATAGATTGGCTTGCCGCGCTGTCGCCGTCATAGTCGGGCTTCGGGATCGGGGAGCCTGTCGGTGGTGTTGACGCAATTGATCTACTGGTCGCAGCCATTTGGCTTCGATGAGGCAATGCTGAACGGAATTCTGGTTCAGGCCCGCCGCAACAACGCTCGCGACGCGCTTACCGGGGCGCTGATTGCGCGGGGCGACATCTATGTCCAGTTGCTCGAAGGCGCCGCCGATGCGGTTGCCAGCACTTTTGCCCGTATCCGGGTGGACAACCGCCACCTGGCTGTCACCAAGCTGAGCGAGATCGCTGCCGAAGCGCGATTGTTTCCGCACTGGACCATGCGCGACGATACGGCGCCGACTTGTCTGTGGAGTGCCGCCGAAGTCGACGCTGGCGCGCCCGGAAACCTGCTGCCCGAGGCGGTGCGGGCGGTGTTTCAGCGTCTGGCCCTTGCCGCCGCGGCATGATCCGCGGCGGCACCGCCGCTGACATCGGTGCCTTTTGGACACGAAAGATCGGGGGGCCGGAGCCCTTGTTCCTGCCGCTTTTTCGGATAATCCGTGAAATCCGAATTGCCCCTCACGTCTCGATTGTGCGTTGCAGCATCCATCGATCGCCACCATCTTGGCTGGCGAGAGCATGAACAGGGTCAACGCAATGGCAAGCATGGGTGAAACGATCGCCAGGATGACGGCGATGCGCGGCGCGATGCGGCACAGCGAAGGCTTCGGCGCCGGCCGCCTCGTCGATCTCGGCGAGTTCCGGCCCAATCCCGGCCAGTTGACGGCGCGCATCCATGTGCCGGAAGGGCTGCCGCCGCGGGCGCCGCTGCTCGTCGTGCTGCACGGCTGCACGCAAACGGCGGCCGGCTATGACGCCGGTGCCGGCTGGTCTGCGCTCGCCGATGAACATGGCTTCGCGCTGCTGTTTCCCGAACAGTCGCGCGCCAACAACCCCAATCTCTGCTTCAACTGGTTCCACCCCGGCGACATCGCCCGCGGCGGCGGCGAGGGCCAGTCGATCCGCGCCATGGTGGCGGAAATGATCGAGCGCCACGATCTCGATCCGGCGCGCGTCCATGTCACCGGCCTGTCGGCCGGCGGCGCCATGGCCTCGGCACTGCT
>JAIXZK010000039.1 GCA_027489695.1 Sphingomonadales bacterium | reverse complement strand
TCGTTCCAGGCCAGGCGCATGCCCTTGCCGCCGCCGCCGGCCGAGGCCTTCATCATGACCGGATAGCCGATCTCGGCGGCGATCGCGGCGGCATGGTCGACGCCGTCGATCTCGCCGACGAAGCCCGGCACCACCGACACACCGGCGGCCTTGGCGCGGCGCTTGCTCTCGATCTTGTCGCCCATCGCGGCGATGGCACCGGCCGGCGGCCCGATGAAGGCGATACCGGCGGCGCTCAGCGCCTCGACGAAGCTCGACCGTTCGGAAAGAAAGCCATAGCCCGGGTGGACGGCTTCCGCGCCGGTGGCCTGGCAGGCGGCGATGATGGCATCGGCAAGCAGATAGGATTCGGCCGCCGGCGGCGGGCCGAGGCGGACGGCTTCATCGGCCATTTCGACATGCAGCGCCGCGGCATCGGCATCGGAATAGACGGCGACCGTCTTGATGCCCATGGCGCGGGCGGAACGGATCACCCGGCAGGCGATTTCGCCGCGATTGGCGATGAGGATTTTCTTGAACATGCGAGCCCCGGGCAGCCGATTTCTGCCGGCGACCCTTACCGGCTCGTCGCTCTGGTGCAAGACTCTGGAATTGGCCAGCGGCGCTTTGGAGGGAGGCGGGCCGCCGGCGGCCGGGGCCTTCAGTGCACCAGCTGGCGATAGGCGTCGCACGCCGCATCGGCCTGGCTGATCGCCAGCCGGCGTTCGTCGCGGCTGTTGGCGCCGGCGAGCACGGCGCGCATCGTGGCAGAGGCGCCATCGAGCAGGCCGGCGACGCGATCGAGCGTCGCGTCGGGCTGGGCCCGGACGGCTGCTTCGGCGAGCAGCAGATGGTCGGCGGCGAGCGGATCGGCGAGCATCTCGTTGAGATCGGAGCGCTGGGTCAGCGAAAAGGCGGCGTTGCCGGCGGCGCGGACCAGCAGCTGGAACAGCGCGCCGCGGGCGATGTTGAGGCGATCGAAAGCATCCATGGTCGATCCTTCAGCGCAAGGTCAGGGCAGCAGCGGCACGACGGTGGCGAGGCGCGACAGCAGCGTGCCGAGGCGGCCGAGGGTCGCTTCGATGATCGCCTTGCGCTGCGCCGGCGTATATTTGTGGTTGGCGATATCGATGAGTTCGAGGTGCGTCGCCTTCACCGCCAGCAGCATCGCCGCCACCTCGCCATGGCCCTTCGCCGGCACGCCGCCGGGCTGGGCGGCGCCCGGGCACCAGGCCGGCAGCTTCAGCGCGGCCAGTGTCACAAAGCGCTGCGTGACGTCGCGGCGGGCGTCGGCGGCAAGGCCGGCGAGGCGCGGATTCCATTCGGCGGCATAGCTGGTGGCTTCGGCCTGGCGCCGTTCGATGGCGGCGCAGGTCCAGGCGTCGGCGCTGGCGGCGAGATCGTCGAGCGCGGCATTGATGGCGGGGGCCGACGCCTTGATGCGCGATTCCAGCGCCTTCACGTCATTGGCCTGGTCGGCGATCAGTTCGATCTGTTCGGCGAGCGCGCCGATCGCGGTGGCGAATTTCGCAACCGGGCCGCCGGGGGCGAATTCGGTCAGGGCGGGGCCGCCGACGCTGCTGCTCAACGCCGAGATGCCGCCGCCGAGGCTGGTCAGCGCCGCGGCGGTATCGGCGATGTCCTGCCGCGAGGTCAGCCGCGGATCATCGGCATGGACGGCGAGGAAGCCGATATAATCGACCAGCAGGTCGAGCGCGGCGAATTGCGGCGCGAAGGTTTCGCGGGTGGCGATCGGCAGCGGTTCGGTGACCAGCCGCGCGCTGATCCGTTCCTTCTCGGCCTCGCTGAGGCAATAGCCGCCGGCCTGGGGCGCGGTCGGGTTGCGCCGGCGCGGGACGATTTCGGTGGCGAGGCCGCAATCCGGATTGGCGGCGAGGAAATCGGCGGTCTGCCGGTTGAGCCGCCGGATGGCGTCATCATAGTGGCGCGCCGAGGCATCGATGGCGCGATGCGCCTCGGCGTTGAAACCGATCACCGCCGGCTTCAGCACGACATCGCGGGCGCAGCCCGACACGGCGAGCCCGGTGCCAGCCAGCAGCCACCAGTTGCGGATCGAACGCCGTGCGATCATGGCCGTCTCCCTGGGCGTGCCGCGCTGGTGCCACCGGGCTCATCGCCCGCCACAACGCCGCCGCCACGGTTGCCCACCATGGCAGAGTCGCGTCAACATCCGGTAAGCGCGCGGGCGCCGCGCGCCGGGCCGCGACGGATGGGGGCGATGCCTGGCGGCGATGCTTGGCGGCGACGCAGCCGGCGGCGGTGACGGGCGACGGGGGCTAGCGGCTGGCGTTGCGCTGCGGGGCGCGCGCCATCAGCAGGCGCCGGTTGGGTTCGGCGTTGGCGCGGGCGCGATCGCGACACTGGCGGCTTTCGATCGCGGCGTTGGTGTCGGCGGGGCCGCAGAGCGCATCGATGGCAGCGGCGATGCGGCGATCGAGAATGGTGGCGGCATCGGCGCGGCGGAAATCGATGTCACCATAAACGACGGCGACGACGGCCGTCGGCTCGTTGTTGCCTGATACCGGCGCGGGCGCGGCGAGAGCCGGGCCGGCGAGCGCCGCCATCAGGCCGACGACAAGATGGCGGGAGAGGGGGCCTTTCAACATTGCATGTCCTTGAAAATCGGTTGACGTTTCCCGTTGCCCGAGGGGTCTCTGGCTTTGGGATCATCATTTTGCACCTGGCACGGGCACGCTGCAACGCTTTTGTCGTCAAACTGTCATAAAAACGGGATATAAAAGCAGGGCTACGGTTGTTTTTTCACGCACAATCACCCGCGTCCCGGCGGCTCCGCCGCTCCGTTCGCGGGCGACCCCAGGCCGGCGCGATAACGCCGGCTGCCGCCGAGCCGGCGGCCATCGGCCAGCTCGATATCGAAATCGCCGCTCGACCGCGCCGTGATGGCGCGGACCGCGTCGCGCCGTACCAGGCGGCCGCGGTGGACGCGGACAAAGCCGTGCGGCGCCAGCAGCGCGGCGAGCGTCGCCAGCGTCGCCCGGTGCAGCAGCGCGCCATGCACCGTATGCAGCTCGACATAATTGCCGGCGGCTTCGGCCGAGATGATGTCGGCAGCGGCGAGCCAGTGCGTGCGACCGGCATCGCGCACTTCGAGGCGAAACGGCGTCGTGGCCGCGTGCGCCGCAGCGGGCGTGGCGGTGGCCGATGGCGCCACGGCGAAGAGGCGGGCGCTGACGCGGAAGGCGACGACGATGATGGCGTAGGACAGCGCATCCTTGCGCACTTCGTAGAGCAGATTGTCCATGCCCCAATCGAAGACATAGCGGCTGCCGGCCGCCGCATAGCCGGCGCTGCGCAGCGCCACCATGCCGGCGATATGGACGGCTGAAGCCGCCGCCAGCGCCGGCACATGCACCACCAGCTGCTGCCACCAGGGCCGCGCCGCCAGCCGCAGCGCCAGCGCGCCGATGAACGGGATCGCCAGCGACCAGACGAGGAAGCTCGATCCCTCCCACAGCCAATATTCCCAGGCTTCGCTGGCAATGCCGGCTTCGGCGCGGTCATGGCTGGTGCTGCCGACATTGACCAGCACGGTCAGCAGGCCACCGGCGGCCAGCGCCAGCAGCACGGCGACATGGCGGCGGAGAAAGGCCCATCCGCGGGCAAAGGCGCCGGCCGGGTCCGTGCCGTTCGTCCCCGCCGGATCGCCGCCCGTCACCACGCCGCGCCGCCGCGCCCCGGCGCGCCGCCGGTCATCCCCCGCCGCTCGCCGTCGCCGCTGCGGGCCGGCAATCCCTGTCGCCGAACACAGGCTGCGAGCGCGAAGGGAGAGCGGCGATGGCGACAATTCCGGCGGCGACAATTCCGGCAGCGACAATTCCGGCAGGGGGGCAAGGGCGGCACCATGGTCTCGACTGGCTGCGAATCGGCGCGTTCGGGCTGCTCATCCTTTACCATATCGGCATGGTTTTCGTGGCCTGGGACTTCCACATCAAGTCGGCACTACCCGTACGCTGGATCGAATGGCCGATGCTGGCGGTGAACCCCTGGCGGATGAGCCTGTTGTTCGTGGTTTCCGGCTATGCCACGCGGCATTTGCTGGCGCGCGCCCGCGGTGGCGGCGGTTTTCTCGGGCCGCGGTTGCGGCGGCTTGGCCTGCCGTTGCTGTTCGGCATCGCCGTCATCGTGCCGCCGCAACCCTGGGTCGAACTGATGGTCAAGCACGGCTATCCGGGCGGCTTCCTGCATTTCTGGACCGCCGACTATTTCCGCTTCGGCACCCTGCACGACATCGTGCTGCCGACCTGGAACCACCTCTGGTTCGTGCTTTACCTGCTGGTCTACACGATGCTTGTCGCTGGCATCGCGGCCCTGCGCCCGCCGGCGCTGCAACCGGCCTTCGATCGTGCCTTTGCCGGCTGGCGGCTGTGGCTGCTGCCGGTCGGCTATTATCTGCTGCTGAAGCTGTCGGGCGGCGCGGACAACAAGACGCTGCTGTTCGATGGCTATGGCCATGCCCTCTACCTGCCGGCCTTTCTGTTCGGGCTGGGCCTTGCCGGCAACGCCGAAATCCCCGCCCGCTTCGCCGCGCACTGGCGGGCGCTGCTGGCGCTGGCGGCGGCGGCATGGCTGGCGCGGATGCTGTTCAACATGGCCTTTGCCGATGTCGACGAGGCCGACATCGCCCCCTGGCTGCTCGCCGCGGCGCAGCTGCTGCGGCCGCTGCAGAGCTGGGGCGCGATCGCCGGGCTGATCGGCCTGGCGACGCGGCACTGGAACCATGATCATCGCTGGCGGGCACCGCTCACCCGCGCCGTCTTCCCCTGGTACATGGTCCACCAGACGGTGATCGTCGTCGCTGCCTTCGCGCTGCGGCCGCTGGGGTGGAGCAACGGCGCGCAATTCGTCGCCATATTGGCAGCGACCCTGCTCGGCTGCTGGCTGGCGGCGGTGCTGGCGCGGCTGCCCGGCGGCGAATGGCTCGGCGGCAGCCCGGCGCGCCGCCGGATCAGCCCGGCTTGACCACCATCAGCCAGGTCGCGGCGACCAGCGGCACCGTCGCCACCAGCCCCCAGAACAGCCAGCGCCGGCTGTCCTGGCGATAGCTGTCGGGCACGTCGCCGCCGGCGGCGAACCGCTTCGCCGCGCGCGCCTGGCGGATCTGGATCGGCACGATGATGGTCAGCCAGATCATGCCGGCGACGACGAACAGCAGCTGGCTCGCCGCCAGCCAGCCGGTGCCGACAAGGTCATAATTGCCGGCGATCGCCATGCCATAGCCGCCGGCCATGGTGAGCACGACACCCCAGACCGTCATCGCCCAGTCGGTGTAGGTGACGAGCTTCTGGGCAAAGCTGAGCACTTCGGCGCGGCCGTCGCGATCGGCGAAGAATTTCCAGATCGCGGTGACGGTGATGTTGCCCATCAGCATCACGACGCCGGTGATGTGGAGGAAGCGGCAGATGTCGTACAGCGAAGGCGCGGGCATCGCCTTTCCTTAGCGGCTGGCCCCGGGGTCGGCTAGGCGCGCGGCAGGGTCCGCAGCGTCCGCACCAGCCCGATGACGGCGAGCACTGCGACGACATGCACCGCGATCAGCGGTGGCCAGCCCATCAGAAAGATGATGTCGTTGGCGGTGCCGCCGCCGAACGGTCCGCCGCCCCAGGCAAGGCCGCGGGTGCCGAACAGCGCATTGAACCAGGCCGGCACGGTGAACAGCCAGGCGGTGGTGACGGCGCTCCAGAAGAACCAGCGATGCTGGCGCGGGCCGAGGCGCAGGAACGCCCCGCCCAGGCTCCAGGCCATCAGCAGCAGGCCATGGGTGATCGCTTCCATATGCACCATCCGCCAGGCGCGGGCGTCCCCCGGAATGTGCATCTCGATCGGCGGCAGCAACGGCCAGGCGACGAGCGCGCCGAGCAGCGCGATGAACCATTGCCAGCCGACAAACAGCGCAAAGACCAGCAGGCCGACGCCGTTCAGGAACAGCAGCACGCGGGTGCGTTCGGGCATGGTGGCGGTCATGCGGCCACCGGCACCGGATCGGCGATGCGTGCCATGTCGAGCTGGCCAAGGTCGGCCTCGCCATGCTGTCGCCACCATGCCACCGCCCAATCGGGGTCGGGCACCTGGCGCGGATCATAGCCGGGTACGAGGATGCGCAGCAGCCGCGGGGTGAGCCGGGCGAAGATGCGCAGCAGCAGGCCATAAAGCGCCAGCCGTGAGCGCCAGTCGGACCACAGGCCATCCTCGATCATCAGCGCGCGATAACCGAGGCGCGCCCGCGCCATGATATGGATGGTGGCATGGAGCAGCCCCCGGATGCGGGCATGGTAGCGGCCGTCCAGTGCCTTGAAGACATCATAGGTGGCGCATTTGTGCTCGATCTCCTCGACGAAATGCCAGAGGATCAGCGACGCCACCGCCGGATCGCCGTCGCCGAACAGATATTCGCGGTCTTCGATCAGCATATGGCCGATGGCCAGTGCCATGGCTTCAAAGCCTTCCGCATAGGCGAGGTTGAAGGCGAACGAACGCTCGCGCGCAAAGCGCTGGTAATCGGCCTTCAGCACGGCTTCGGTTTGCGGGACCGAGGCATAGCCCAGCTCGGCAAGCCGCTTGTTGAAGCGCTGGTGCTGGCGGAAATGCGCCGCCTCCTGCCCGATATAGAGGTCGATTTCGGCGATCAGCGTCGGATCGTCGGTCTTCGCCCGGGCCTGGCGCATGGTCTCGATCAGATAGGGTTCGAGATAGGGCATCGCCAGCGACCCGGCGTTGACGATGTGGCTGAACTCGGGCCGCGCCGGATTCCACAGGCCGCGCAGACCGTCGGGGAAGCGGAAATTCATCCGCCGAACGGTCATGCGCCGCGGATCGAAAAGGCCCGTCCATGCCATGGTTGCCGCTCCCTGCAGCGCTTATTGATAGATTGCACAGTAAGCTTGTTGTGGCAATTGTCAATAAGCCCGAGTAGAGCCGCTGGCGTGACCGTCAGGCCCGCCCGCACCCGCCTGCTGCCCGCCGACCGGCGCGAGCAGTTGCTGCACCATGCGGTCGCCTGTTTCGCCGATCATGGCGTCGCGCGGGCGACCCAGGCGCAGGTGGCGGCACGGGCCGGCGTCTCGGTCTCGGCGGTCTATTCCTATTTCCGGACCCGCGCCGATCTGGTCGACGCGGTGCTCAGCGTCGTGGCGGATTCGATCCTCGCCATGGTCGGCGGCGTCGCGGCGCAGCCCGGCCCGGCCGAGGCGGTGCTGACGGAACTCGCCGTCCGGACGGCGGGCCTCGCCGATGATCAGCCGGAACTGGTCCGCGTCTGGCTCGACTGGAGCGCCGGGGTGCGCGCCGACACCTGGCCGCAATTCGTGGCGCTGCAAAGCCGGCTGCACCGGCTGGTCGAAGCGATCCTGGCCCGCGATCCCGGCACCGATCCGGCCGACAGCGACAGCCAGGCGCGGCTCGCCTCGGCGGCGCGGCTGTTCGTCGGCGGCGCCCATACGCTGGCGCTGATGCGCTTTGAACATGTCGACACGGCCAGCCGCGACGTCTTCATCGCCCAGATGGTCGGCGGCGCGCTGGCGGGGCTTCGCGCCTGAGGCCGAAGACTGTCGCGCTGATCTACGGCGCGCCCCGGCGATATCAGCCAGCGCTCGGCGTGACGGTGGCCGCTGGTGGGGTGGCCGGCGGCGCCTCGGCGGGCGGCGCGGTACGAATCCGCGGCGCGCCGAGATAATCGTCATTTGCCTTTTCGGCCGGCGCCGGCGGCGCTTCGGCGGCGACCGGCATCACCGGCGCCGCATCGGGCACGAGAATGGCGTCGACATGATCGGGATAGAGGCTGCGGGTCGAGCCGTTGGAGGCATCGACGATGGCACCGATGCCGCCGCCGAGCAGGAAATTGCCGGCGGTCATCGTGCCGACGCCCGAACCGGTGACCTTGCTTTCGACCAGCACCTGCTGGGTCTTGTAGCCGGCCTTGGAGACGGTGACGGTGATATTGCGGCCGCGCTTTATCTTCAGAAAGCAGGGCGTCGTGCACACCTGCTGGGTGCCGGGCCGGACTTCCTTGCCGGCCTTTTCGCCGGTGGCGAATACCTGCTTGATCACCACGCTGGCGGCGCTCGGCTGGCTGGTGATCGGGTATTTCTGCTTGGTACCGCGCACCACCGAGGTGCAGGCCGACATGGCGCCGGCACAGGCCAGCAAGATCAGAATACGCCCACGCATTACTTGTTTCCCCCGTCGCGGCCAGCCCTATGCCGCGACGCCATTTACCGATCCGTCACGATTGCTGGCAAGGCGATTTCGAAACGACTTGCCGCAAAGCCGGCCCCGCCCGTCGGGAGGGACCCGTCTAGAGCGGGATATTGTCGTGCTTCTTCCAGGGGTTTTCCAGCGTCTTGGTGCGCAGCTTCTGCAGGCCCACCGCGATGCGGCGGCGGGTGGCGTGCGGCATGATGACCTCGTCGATGAAGCCCTTGCTCGCCGCCACGAACGGGTTGGCGAAGCGCGCTTCATATTCGGCGGTGCGGGCGGCGATCTCGGCCGGGTCCTTCGACCGGAAGATGATCTCGACCGCGCCTTTCGCGCCCATCACGGCGATCTCGGCGGTCGGCCAGGCATAGTTGAGGTCGCCGCGCAGATGCTTCGACGCCATCACGTCATAGGCGCCGCCATAGGCCTTGCGGGTGATGACGGTGATCTTCGGCACCGTCGCTTCGGCATAGGCGAACAGCAGCTTGGCGCCGTGCTTGATGATGCCGTTATGCTCCTGGGCGACGCCGGGCAGGAAGCCGGGGACATCGACGAAGGTGACGATCGGGATCGAAAAGGCATCGCAGAAGCGCACGAAGCGCGCCGCCTTCTTCGAACTGGCAATGTCGAGCACGCCGGCCAGCACCATCGGCTGGTTGGCGACAAAGCCGACGGTATGGCCTTCGATGCGGCCGAAGCCGGTGATGATGTTGGCGGCGTGGCGCGGCTGCACCTCGAAGAATTCGCCATCGTCGGCGACCTTCTGAATGAGCTCGTGCATGTCATAGGGCTTGTTGGCGCTCGGCGGCACCAGCGTGTCGAGGCTGGGTTCCTCGCGGCGCGGATCGTCGCTCGACGGGCGGAACGGCGCGCCGGAACGGTTGTTGAGCGGCAGATAATCGAAGAACTGCCGGGTGCGCAGCAGCGCATCGACATCGTCTTCCATGGCGAGATCGGCGACGCCCGACTTGGTGGTATGGGTGACGGCGCCGCCCAGATCCTCTTGCGTGACCACTTCGTTGGTGACGGTCTTCACCACATCGGGACCGGTGACGAACATGTAGCTCGAATCCTTCACCATGAAGATGAAGTCGGTCATCGCCGGCGAATAGACCGCGCCGCCGGCGCAGGGCCCCATGATCAGGCTGATCTGCGGGACGACGCCGCTGGCCAGCACGTTGCGCTGGAACACCTCGGCATAGCCGCCGAGGCTGGCGACGCCCTCCTGGATGCGGGCGCCGCCCGAATCGTTGAGGCCGATCACCGGCGCGCCGACCTTCATCGCCATGTCCATGATCTTGCAGATCTTCTGGGCGTGGCGTTCGGACAGCGAGCCGCCGAACACGGTGAAATCCTGGCTGAACACGAACACCAGCCGGCCGTTGATGGTGCCCGAACCGGTGACGACGCCATCGCCCGGAATCTTCTGCGTCTCCATGCCGAAATCGACGCAATTATGCTCGACATACATGTCGAGCTCCTCGAACGAGCCCGGATCGAGCAGGATGTCGAGCCGTTCGCGCGCCGTCAGCCGGCCCTTGCGGTGCTGGGCGTCGATCCGGGCCTCGCCGCCGCCAAGGCGGGCGGCTGCGCGGCGGCGTTCGAGTTCTTCGAGCGTCTTCAACATCAATCTATCCCTTAGTCCTTGGTGTGTCCCTAGCAGCGGAGTCGGTGCGGTAAAGGCCCTGCAATTTGGCGGGGATGGCGAGACAGCCTCAAGCCAGCAGCGCCAGCATCCCCACCGCCGCGGCAAGATCGCCCTGGCGCTCCTTGTGGCCGGCTTCCGCCAGCGGGTCCTTGCCCCATTGTTCGGCCTGCCACAGCTCGTCGAGATGGCTGACCGTCCAGGCGGTGTCGGCGTCCATTTCGCCATCGGCGACGGCAAGGCCGACAATGGCGGAGCCGGAGATCGTCACGACCGGGTGCAGCGCCGCCAGCCGGAAGGCATCGAAAGAACGATAGGCCGCCGTGATGCGCGCCAGCGTCGCCGGCGGCTGCGGTCGGTGGATGATGCCGGTGACGGTGACGAAATCCACGTCGAAGCGCCGCCGCGCCCATTCCAGCCAGGGGTCCCAGATCGCCGCCTGATGGGCGACGAGCACTGCCGGCGCTTCGGCGCGATAGGCGAGCAGTTCATTGGCGGCAAAGGCGGCGAGGCTGTCGGCAAAGCCGCCGGCATCGACGGCGACCCGATCGATCGCGGCATTGGCAAGGCCGGTGAGCGGCATGGCACGCGGCACGATCACTTCGCCTTGCGCGTTCCATTCCGCCGCAATGGCGTCGGCGAGTGCCCGTGTCGGCAGGTCAAGCGCGGCGCGCGCCGGGGTGCGCAGGGTGCGGGCATCAAGGGCGATGCCGAACGGCGCCGCTGCGCCGGTGATGGTTGCTGCGGTGTAGAAGCGTTTCACTTGCGCGTCGTCAGCCCGAGGTGGCGGGGCCGCACGAACAGGCCGGCGCCGCCGATGGCGAGCAGCACGCCGCCGAGCAGGGTGAGCCCGTTACGCGACACGAACACCGCGGCGAACAGCGCGATAAGGCCGACGAGCTTTACCGCGAAATAGAGGAAGAAGCGCTTCTGCGCTTCGGCCCTGGTCAGGATCGGGTCATCGCTCATGCGGCGGGCCTTTCAAGCGCGGCGATCAGCGCCGCCATGTCGCCGACCACGGCTTCGGCGCCGGCGTCATGGAGTTCATGTGCGTCATGATAGCCCCAGTCGACGCCGATGGCGCGCACCCCGGCGGCACGGCCCATGCCGATGTCGAACACCGTGTCGCCGATGATGACGGCCTGATGGCGCTCGGCGCCGGCTTCGGCGAGCGCCGCCAGCAGCATCGCCGGATGCGGCTTCGACGGGTGGCGATCGGCGGTCTGCAGGGTGACGAAATGCCCGGCGATGCCATGATGATCGAGCGCGAGCGCCAGGCCGCGATCGGACTTGCCGGTGGCGACACCGAGCAGCCAGCCATCCGCCGCCAGCGTCGCCAGCCCCTCGGCGATGCCCGGATAGAGCGGTTCGGGATCGAGGTTGCGATCGGCACGGAGCCGCTGGAAGGCGTGCTTGTAATCCTGCGCCATCGCGGCGTGCAGATCGGCGTCGCCGTCCGGGAACAATGCCCGCATCGCTTCGAACAGGCTGAGGCCGACGATGCGGCGGATGGCGTGATCGGCGGGCGGCGCCAGGCCATGGCGCTGGAAGGTGCTGGTGACGGCGCGCAGGATGTTGACCTGGCTGTCGATCAGCGTGCCGTCGCAATCGAAGACGGCGAGCCTCACCATCCGCGCCGCCTGCGCATCTCGCCGGCGCCGCCGCGATCGCCAAAGGCCTCGAGCGCGGCGATGACGGCGCGGGCAGCGGCCTCGCTGCGGTTCTGGCCATGCTTGTCGGTGGTGCGGATGGCGGCGGGCGCGACTTCGAAGCCGGTGATCGCGCGCTTCATCGCGGCGGCGCGGGGCGGGTCCATCTTGGCCATCGTCCAGTTTTCGCCGACGCGCGGTTCGAGCGTCGCCGCGGCGAGGTCGAGCAGATCATCGAGTTCGGCCGGCGTCAGCACGCGTGCCGGCCCGTCGATCTCGACGGCGCTATATTGCCAGGTCGGCACATTGGCGGCGGGGTCGGCGTACCAATTGGCGCTGACATAGCTGCCGGGTGCGGCGATGCTGAGCAGCGCGCTCTGCCCGTCGAGATGCGGCACCAGCGCATTGCCGTTGGCAAGGTGGAAGCGCAGCTTGGCGTCGCCCGTCACCAGCACCGGCGCATGGGCGACGCGCGGGCCGGCGGGCGTCATGCCGAAAACATGCGCGAACGCCGTGGCGGCGGCAAAGGCCAGGGCGTCGGCATCGCTCGACATGCGAAAGGCGGCGTTGGGGTGCATTGTGCGGCGTCGCTATCCTGTTGCAGCCAGTCGGCGCCGGCCCGTCCCCCGCCCGGCCACCCATATCGTACAATGGCTTGGGTGGCCGGGTGGGGGAGCGGGCCGGCGCCGACTCCACCTTGGATCAAGAAACTCTATCGCTTGGGCGCGCCCTCTTGCCAAGGACAGTCGACGCCGGCTTGACGCTAACGTAAACCGGGCGACATGTCAGACATCTCGCTTGCCCAGAATGCCGCACCGGTCCGCGCCCGGATCCTCGCCGGGCCGGACCAGCCGCGCATCGCCGATACGATCCGCGGTCTCGATTATCCTTTCGGCCGCTGGGTGCCCGAGGGCGGCAGCCTGTTCGAAGTCGCCCCCGGCATCCACTGGTTCCGCATGCCGCTGCCGTTCGGGCTCGATCACATCAACCTCTGGGCGCTGGACGCCGGTGACGGCTGGGCGATCGTCGATACCGGCGTCAACATGCCGAAGACGCGCGGGCATTGGCAGGCGCTGCTCGACGGGCCGCTGGCGGCAAAGCCGGTCACCCGGGTGATCGTCACCCATTATCACCCCGATCATCTGGGGCTGGCCGGCTGGCTGTGCCGCAAGTTCGGCGTGGCGCTCGAAATCGCCCGCACCGAATATCTGCTGGCGCGCACGCTGATGCTCGACGTGCGTGACGAGCCGCCGGCGGAAGCGGTCGATTTCTCGGTGCGCGCCGGCTGGTCGGATGCCGCCATCGCGGCGATGAAGGCGAAAAGCTGGGGCAGCTTCTCGAAAATCATCCATGAGCTGCCGGCCGGGTTCAAGCGGCTGCGCCACGGCGATGTGCTGACCATCGGCGACCGCCAGTGGCGCGTCTTCACCGGCCGCGGCCACAGCCCGGAACACTCCTGCCTCGTCAGCGACGGGGTGATGATCTCGGGCGACCAGGTGCTGCCGCGCATCACGTCGAACGTCTCGGTCTATCCGACCGAGCCCTATGCCGATCCGCTCGCCGACTGGCTCGAATCGATCGAGGCGCTGCGCGCCATCGACGCCGGCGTGCTGGTGCTGCCGGCGCACAATGAGCCATTCACCGGGCTGCATGTCAGGCTCGACCAGCTGCGCGCCGATCATGAGGACAAATTGGCGAAGCTGCTGGAATTCTGCCACCAGCCGCGCACCGCGGTCGAAACCTTCGCGACGCTGTTCGCCAAGCCGATCGGCGAGGGCGATTATGGCATCGCGACCGGCGAAGCGGTGGCGCATCTCCACTGGCTGGAAGAACGCGGCAAGCTCGGCCGGCTGGTCGGCGAGGACGGCGTCGATCGCTTCGTCGCCGCCTGAGCGATCGCGGCGCCGGCGTTGACCGGCCTTTCGGCGACGATTAATCGGTTGTTGCGGTAAAGATCATGCGGGATCACGCGCCGCGAGGACAAGCGCTCGATGGCAATGATCACCGGCACCAATGGCAATGACAATCTCGCCGGCACCACTGCCGACGATATGTTCCGGCCGTTGCTCGGCAATGATACGGTTTTCGGCAATGGCGGCGTCGATACGCTGATCGTCGACTACAGCGGCAATTCGCAGTTCGACACCAGCAGCGAATTCCAGATTTCCAGCCTTGGCCACCAGGGCTATTTCACCGGCAGCTATCCGGCCGACCGGGTGCAATTCTACGATGTCGACCGGATCGAATGGACCGGCGGCAGCGTCCGCGACGGCCTCGCCATCAGCTATTTCGTGCCGATGCCGCTTGCCGGCGAGCCGCCGGCACAGCCGCTTGCCCTGGGCAGCGCCCTGCGCTTCGATGGCGGCGGCGGTGCCAACAGCGCGTCGCTGGTGTTCACCAGCTATGCCTTTGCGGTCAGTTTCACCGCCGGCGGCAATGTCGTCAGCGACTATGGCAGCTTCCTGAATTTCGGCCAGTTCAACCTCTATGGCACGGCTTTCGCCGACAGCCTGACCGGCGGCGCCGGCAATGACGTATTGAGCGGCGACGCCGGCAATGACACGCTGGCCGGCGGCGACGGCAATGATTTCCTGATCCCGGGCAATGGCGTCGACAGTGTCAGCGGCGGCGGCGGCGACGATTATTTCCAGGTTTTGAGCATCAGCGCCGGTGACTCTTTCGATGGCGGCAGCGGTATCGATTCGCTCGAAGTCGATTTCGGCACTGCCACCGGGCCGACCTTCCTCGATCTTTCGGCGCTGGCCGGTGGCGGCAGCGTCACCATCGCCGGCGCGACCTTCGCCAGCTTCGAACGCCTCGCCAATTATGCCGGCGGCGCTTTCGCCGACACGCTGGTGCTGGGGCCGGGCATCACCGACGATACCCAGATCCGCGTCTATGGCGGCGACGACAATATCACCGGCGGCAGCGGCCGCGATTTCATCATCGCCTATGAAGGCAATGACACGATCGACGGCGGCGCCGGCAACGACCGATTGTTCGGCGACGAAGGCAATGATGTGCTGCGCGGCGGCATCGGCGACGACGAAGTCTACGGCCGGCAGGACAATGACGTCCTCGAGGGCAATGACGGCAACGACGTTGTCAGCGGTGACGAGGGCAGCGACACGCTGTCGGGCGGCATCGGCAATGACCAGCTGTTCGGCGGCTCGGGCGTCGACAGCCTCGACGGCAGCGACGGCAATGACTCGCTCTACGCCGCCGGCACCTATGTCGGCGGCAGCAGCGCCGATACCGGCAACTTCCTGTCGGGCGGCATCGGCAACGACGTGCTGGTCGGTGGCTGGGGCGACACGCTCGACGGCGGCAGCGGCGTCGATGCGATCATCCTCGATCTCAGCAACGCCACCGCCGGCATCACCTTGTCGCTGGCCGAACTCGTCGGCGGCGGCACGGTGGCGCTGGGCAGCGGCTATGTCACCAGCGTCGAAGGCTATATCGGCATCCTGGCGACGCCGTTCGACGACGATATCACCATCGGCACGGTGCAGCCCGGCTTCGGCCTTTTCTATGGCGTCGAGGGTGTCCAGGCCTATGGCGGCAACGACCGCGTCACCGGCGGCGCCAACAACGACCAGTTGTTCGGCGGCAATGGCAACGACACGCTGATCGGCCTGAGCGGCAACGATTATCTTGCCGGCGGCGACGGCGATGACAGCCTCGCCGCGGGCGACGGCGACGACAATGTCGCCGCCGGCAGCGGCAATGACGCGATCGACGCCGGCGCCGGCAACGATGCCATCAACGGCGATGCCGGCAACGACAGCATTCAGGCGGGTGAAGGCAACAACGGCGTGCAGGGCGGCGACGGTGACGATATCATCGCCAGCGGCAGCGGCGCCGATATCATCGGCGGCGGCGAGGGTGCCGACACGATCGATTCAGGCGCCGGCAGCGATCAGGTAAATGCCGGCTTCGGCAACGATGTCGTGAGCGCCGGCGACGGCAATGACACGCTCGATGGCGGCGCCGGTGACGATCTGCTCAGCGGCGGCGCCGGCAACGACAGCTATTTCGTCGAGACGATGGCCGACCTGACCTTCGAGGCTGCCGGCGGCGGCATCGACACGGTGACCAGCGCCGGCAGCGTCTATCTCTATGCCAATATCGAGAATCTGACGCTGCAGCTTTTCGGCACCGCCTATTTCGGCGTCGGCAATGAACTCGCCAATGTCATCAGCGGCAGCCTCGGCGACAATCTGCTGCTCGGCGGCGGCGGCAACGACAGCATCTTCGCGTCCGGTGGCAATGATATCGTCCATGGCGAAGCCGGTGCCGACAATATCGATGGCGCGGCCGGGGTCGATTATCTCGCCGGCGGCGATGGCAATGATTCGATCGACGGCGGCGACCAGCCCGATGCCCTTTACGGCGAGGCCGGCGACGATTTCCTCGCCGGCGGCTTCAACTTCCACACTGACATCCTGGTCGGCGGCGCCGGCAACGATACGCTGAACGGCGCCTCGGGACTGGGCGATTATGATCTGCTCAACGGTGCCGAGGGCAACGATGTCTATGTCGTCGACACGCCCGCCGACCTGACTTTCGAAGCCGCCGGCGAGGGCGACGATACCGTGATCGCCGATATCCGCGGCGCCGGTTACTATCTCTATCCGAATGTCGAAAATCTGACTCTCGCCGGTCTCACGCCCTTCGGTGTCGGCAATGATCTTGGCAACCGATTGACCGGCAGCGATGCCGACAATTGGCTGCTCGGCGGCGCGGGCGACGATACGCTCGATGGCGGCGGCGGCATCGACGTGCTGTTCGGGCAGGATGGTGCCGATCGCTTCGTCTTCCGGCGCGGCGGCGCGGGCGATGTCATCGGCGATTTCGCCGTCGGCGTCGACAAGCTGCAATTGCTCGGGGTCGGCATCACCAGCTTCGCGCAAGTGCAGCGCAACGCCGTCGAAGTCGCCGGCAACACCGCGATCGATCTCGGCGATGGCGAGCTCGTCGTCCTGCTCGGCGTCACCCGGGCCCAGCTTTCCGCCGGCGATTTCCTGTTCGGCTGACCTGCGCGGCGCGCAGCGACGTTCGCGGCCGCGGTTGGACCAATGTTGTCGTAAGGATCGTCGGCGCATCGAAGGTCAGGACCGCCGCGCCGCCGTAGCGGAACAGTCAGCGGCGCCAATGTTTGGCAGCGAGCGTCGAATTTGGTAGCCGTCTGTTCATTGCGGGGGTGCCATGGATATCACGGGAATTCGATCGACCGGTGCAAGTTCGGCGCGTATCGATGTCGTCGTGGTGGCCGAGGGCTATACCGAGGCCGAACGCGCCAAGTTCCTGACCGACGCCAACGCCTTTGGCAATTATCTGCTCTCCACGGGCAATTTGCGACTGAACGATCCATTCGGGACCTATGGTGCGCTGGTCAATCTGAGCGCGGTGTTCGTCGCCTCCGCCCAATCCGGGTACAGCACCAGCAGCACCACCGTGAATACCGCCTTTGGCGCGCGCGCCTATGGCAGCGATGGCCGGCTGGTCTATGGTGACAACAACAAGGTCAACACGGCGCTGGCCTCGCTGGCCGGCAACGCGCGCGACATCGTCATCGTCCTGATCAATTCGTCGCTCTACGGCGGCGCCGGCGGGTCGGTGGCCTGGGCGACGGCGGGCAACCCGTCCTCCTACGAAATCGCGCTGCACGAAATCGGTCACAGCTTTGCCCAGCTGCAGGACGAATATGTCGATCCCGCGCTGGGCGGCGGCGCCCTGCCGGGAACGCTCACCAGCGTTCACCTGTCGCTGACATCGGACCCGGCGACCGTGCCGTGGCAGGAATGGCTCGGCTATACCGATGGCCTCGGCACGGTCGGCGTCTATGAAGGCGGCCTGTACCGCGCCACCGGCGTATGGCGCGCCACCCCCCAATCGAAGATGCTCAGCCTCAACACGGCGTTCAGCGCGCCGCAGAAGGAAGCCTTCATCAACCGCTTCTACGCGGTGACTGCCGGCCTCGTCACGCTCGTCCCGCAGCGCTTCCTCACCGGCGTCGAGGCGGCGACGCCGGACAACAGCCTGTTTTCCTTCACCTGGAAAGTCAACAGCCTTGCCGCTGGCGGCAATGCGACGTCGCTCGACCTCAGAAGCGCGATCCGCGGGGCGGCGGACGGGAACGTGACGCTCAATCTGGCGGTGACCACCGCCGATGCCACCGGAATGGTGCGCCGGAGCGCGGTGCTCACCCAGAGCCAGGAGACGGCTTCGAACAATCTGACCTTCACCAAGACGACGCTCGATACCGGCCGAACGGTTTTTTCCGCGACCGTGGCCGCCAACCATTTCGTCGCCGGCTCGGGACTTGCCGATTCGATCACGCTCGCCGGCGCGTCCGGCACGCTCGCCTGGGTCGAGGCGGGCGACGGCAATGACAGCATCGTCGCCGGCGCCGGCAACGACAGCCTGAATGGCGGCGGCGGCAGCGATCGGATCAACGCCGGCGACGGCGACAACAGCATCACCGGCGACGCCGGGGACGATTCGATCCAGGCCGGTGCCGGTAGCGACACGCTGGTCGGCGGCGATGGCAGCGATACGCTCGATGGCGGTGGCGGCGCCGACCGCCTCGACGGTGGTGCCGGCAATGACAGCTTTGTTGTCGAATCGATGTCCGATCTCACTTTCGAAGCCGCGGGTGACGGCATTGACACGGTGATCAGCAGCGGCAGCGTCTATCTCTATGCCAATCTCGAAAACCTGATCCTGGCAGCGGCGGGTTCCGCCTTTTTCGGTGTCGGCAACGAACTCGCCAATGTCATCACCGGCAATGCCGCCGACAATCTGCTGCTCGGCGGCGCCGGCAACGACAGCCTCGGCGCCGGCGGCGGCAATGATGCCGTGTTCGGCGAAACCGGTGCCGACAGTATCGCCGGCGCGGCCGGGATCGATTATCTCGTCGGCGGCGACGGCAATGACAGCATCGACGGCGGCGACGATGCCGACGCCCTTTATGGCGAAGCCGGTGACGATTTCCTGATCGGCGGCGCGACCTTCCACACCGACATTCTCGCCGGCGGCGATGGCAATGACACGCTGGGCGGCGCCTCGGGCCAGGGCGATTATGATCTGCTCAATGGCGCCGGCGGCAATGATGTCTATTTCGTCGACACCCCCGCCGACCTGACCTTCGAAGGCGCCGGCGAGGGCGACGACAGCGTGATCGCCGATATCCGCGGCGCCGGCTATTATCTCTATCCCCATGTCGAGAACCTGACCCTTGCCGGGGTCACGCCCTTCGGCGTCGGCAATGATCTCGCCAATCGCCTGACCGGCAGCGATGCCGACAATTGGCTGCTCGGCGGCGCCGGCAACGACACGCTCGACGGCGCCGGCGGCCTTGATGTGCTGTTCGGCGAGGCGGGTGCCGATCGCTTCGTCTTCCGCCGCGGCGGCGGCGACGATGTGATCGGGGATTTCGCGGTTGGCGTCGACAAGCTGCAATTGCTCGGCCTGGGCATCACCAGCTTCAGCCAGTTGCTGGGCAATGCCGTCCAGGTCGCCGGTGACACCGGCTTCGACCTTGGTCAGGGCGAAACCGTCATCCTGCTCGGCGTCACCCTGGCCCAGCTGACGGCTGCGGATTTCCTGTTCGGCTGAGCCTGGCTAGGCGACCACCGCCATTTCGTAGAGGAAATCGACGAAGCCCATGGTGCAACCGGCCAGGCCCTGCACCTTGGGGTTCGACGATTCGATGACGAAATATTCGTTCGGCGCATGGGCGCCGCTGCCATGGCCAAGGCCGAACTGCCCGGCCGGCAGGCTGACCGGCGGCTGGGTGAAGACGCTGCCCGGCCATGAGCCGGCGTTGCGCGGGAACAGCGACTGGGCCGCGCCGGCGCGGGTGTAGACCGCCTGTTGCGCCCGGATCACCCGGGCATTCTCCGCGGTCTCGGTCGGGTCATAGCCGCCCGAGACATTGACCTCGATATCGCCGAACCCGCGCTTCTGCAGATGGGCGCGCAGCTTGGCCTCGGCCTCCTTGAAGGTCTGGTTGGGTACCAGCCGACATTCCAGCTTGGCCTCGGCGCGGCCCGGCAGCACCGTCTTGCCGCCGGCACCGGTATAGCCTGCCACCAGCCCCTGGATGTTGACGGTCGGCTGCGAGGCGAGGCGCTGCAGCGTCGTCTCCCAGGGCTCATTGTCGATCCACATCCTGACGCCCATCGCCGCCTTGGCTTCGGCTTCGCTGCTGTTGCGCGCCGCGATGCCGATCAGTTCCTTCTCGCGCGCCGTCAGTGGCCGCACATTGTCGAACCAGCCGTCGATCGCCGGAGTATGGCCATCGGGGCCGACCAGCGTGTTCAAAGCCTGCACCAGGTGCCAGACCGGGCTGTCGACATGGGCGTGCTGCGAGGAATGGATGTCGCCAGCGGGACCACGCCCCCAGCGCGCGCCGCTGGCGATCAGCTGGAATTCGATCGGGCCTTTCGAGCCGAGGTTGATCTGCACGGCGCCATCGCGATTCTGCCAGGCGGTGGGGATGACGATGCCTTCGCACTTCTTCAGCGCCGCCATGACCTCGGGGGCCTGGACGATCTGGTGGAAATGCGGAGAGGCGATCTCCTCCTCGCCCTCGGCGACGAGCACGAGATTGACCGGCAGCTTCTTTCCCGCCGCCCGGAAGGCGTGCAGCGCGGCGAGGAAGGCCGCTTCCGGCCCCTTCTGGTTGATGGCGCCGCGGCCGACGATGACCTTGCCGAAACCGGGCTTGTCGGTGATCGCCGCCTCGAACGGCGGCGACGACCATTCGGCCGGGTTCACCTGCTTCACGTCATACATGAAATAGATGCCCATGGTGCGCTTGGCGCCGGCATCGAGCGTGGCGAAAATGCCCGGCTGGCCATCGGTCGGCATCTTCTTGACCGCCTGGAAGCCGGCGTCGCGCAGCATTCCCATGGTGTAGTCGCAGGCGGCGTCCATCTGCCAGTTTTCCGCGGCGATGCCGGGATGGCGGATCCAGTCCTGGATGCGGGCGATATTCTCGGGCAGCTGCCGGTCGACGGCGGCACGGATGGCGGCGAGGTCGCCGCCGGCGGCAAAGGCCGGGCGAGCGAGGCTGGTGGCGGCGCCGGCGGCGGCAGCAGCGAGCAGGGTGCGGCGATCGAGCATGGGATGAAGTCTCCTCGATCGCGACCCTAGCGTGCCCGGCCCTGCTGTCATCCCTGTGCGAGGTGGCAGGGGCGGCCGTTATTTGCCTGCCGCCGCGGCAGCGGGTGTCGCCGGCGCGCAGGGCGAGGCGGGCGAGTCGGCCGGCGGCTCCTCGGGCTCGCCGGGCTGCGGCGCGTGGGTCCATTTCGGCGCTGGTTTCGCGGCGGCGCGGGTCGCGGCAAAGGCCGATTCCGGCAGGCGCAGCGCGGCGAACAGCGCCGCCTTGTCGCCGGCGCGGGCGGCATCGGCCATGCAGGCGGCGCGATCGGCGATCGGCGAGCGGTGCGGCGAATTGGCAAGGCGGGTGAGCACGACCGCGGCATCGGGCAGGCGGTCGCTGGCGGCCAGCACGGTGGCGGTATCGATGATCAGGCTGTTGACCTGCGGCGCCAGTTCCCAGGCGCGCAGGGCGACATCGGCGGCGCTCTTGTCGGGCCGCTCGGCGCTGGCGGCGATGCGCGTATAGAGGTGCAGGGTGCGCCAGTCGTTCGGCGCTACCGTGAAGGCTCGCGCCAGCAGGCGCCGCGCGGCGGTGCGGGCGGCGGCGTCGCGTGATCCGGGCCCGCGCAGTTCGAGCAGGGCGCGCCAGCGCAGCAGATCGGAATCGTTCGGCGAGGCTGCCAGCAGGCCGTCGAGCCTTGCCTGTGCCGCGGCTGCATCGCCGATCTGCATTTCGGCGAGGATCAGCGTGCGCCGGGCGAGTGGATCGTCGGGCCAGCGGCCGGCAGCGGCCTTTGCCGCGGCGAGGATGCGCGCCTTGCGGGCCGTATCGGCCTTGCTGGCGTTGCTCTCCGCCTCCTCCTCGTCCTCGTCTTCGTCGCGGCTGCCAAGGCCGCGTTCGAGCATGACGCCCAGCAGCAGGATCTGCTCGGCGGCGGGTGTCAGGGTGGTCATTTTCACCGCGGCGGCAGCGCCAGCGGTGCGGGTATAGCGCGAATAGGTCAGCTTGGTGCTCTTCAGATAGCCGCGCAGCCGCCCGTTGAAGCCGCGCGGATTGGGGTCGATATGCTGGCGAAAGGCCGCGACCGGGTCGGCACCGGCGGCCACTGCCTTCAGATAGAGGACCAGACGGCCCTTCATCTCGGGGGCGCGGTAGAGATAATGGGTCAGCAACCAGCTTTGCGCATAGAACATCGCGGTTTCGTCGGACGATCGCGCCCGGAAATTGCGCGCCAGCATGCGATCTATCGGATGCCAGCGGCCATGGACCAGCCATTCGACGCGGTTCTTCGAGGCATCGCCGAAGTCGATATGCGCCGGCGCGAACCGCGACGTCATGAAATATTCGGCGAAACCTTCGACATACCAGGCCGGATAGGCGGCGCGGCTGCCGCCCAGCATGAAATGATGGGCATATTCGTGCAGCAATGTCGCCTCGCCGAGCACGGTTTCCTCGGCAAAGGCGACGATTCCGCCGGCGCTGGCACTGTAATAGCCGGCGATATTGGGGCTGATTTTGCCGAAAGGCACCGATTGGGCGATGGTATCGAGCAGATAAATGTCGAGTTTCGGGGCCGCGGCGGCAGCGTCCGACCCGTCGGTCATGGTCAGCAACAGGCCGCGGAAGTCTTCCAGCAGCACGGCGCGAGCGCTCAGCTTGGTTTCGGATCGCTGGCCGAAGACCCGGAAATGCTCGGTTTCCGCCATCCGCCACGGCTCGGCGGCGGCCGGCATGGCAAATAGCCCTGCGACCGCCCACAGCAGCAATCCCGGCAACCAACGCAGCATCGTTGCAATATCCCGTTCCGAACCGATTGCCTTCGCAAGCTATTGCTTGCCGCGATGTGAGGCAATCAGATGCAAACGCGACCCGTCTGCGCATATCAGGGCAATTGCGCCACAATGGATCCTGGTTGTTGGGCTACCGCCCCCGCGCCGCCGCAATCGCGGCATTGGCCAAAGCGTCGCAGCGTTCATTGTCGGGATCGCCGCTATGGCCCTTTACCCAGCGCCATTCGATCTTGTGGCGGGCGGCGGCGGTGAGCAGCGCCTGCCACAAATCGGCATTCTTCACCGGCTTGCGATCGGCGGTCTTCCAGCCGTTTCTCTGCCAGCCATGGATCCATTTGGTGATGCCGTCGCGGACATAGCTGCTGTCGGTCGACAGGATCACCGCGCAGGGGCGGGTGAGCGCCTGCAGCGCTTCGATCGCCGCGGTCAGTTCCATGCGGTTGTTGGTGGTGTGCGGCTCGGCGCCCAGCAATTCGCGTTCCCGGCCATCGGCGGCGCGCAGGATCGCGCCCCAGCCGCCGGGGCCGGGGTTGCCCTTGCAGGCGCCATCGGTGGCGATGACGATTTTCGGCAGTACGGTCTCCGTCGTCACGCGCCCAGCACCGCCGCTGGTGTGGCGTCGAGATACCAGGCCAGCCGCCGCGCGAACGCCATCGGGTCCTTGCGCGTCACCAGCGCGTCCGCCGGCGTGTTCAGCCAGTCATAGCCGCGGGTCAGTGTGAAGCGCAGCGCCGCGCCGGTGCCGAGGCGGGGCAGGGCAGCGATCTCGGCGGCGCTCAGCGTCCGCGCTTCGGCATAGCCGGCGGCAAGTGCCGCGGCGCGGGCCGGATAATGGCTGCGGCCATCGCCACTGAAGCACCAGGAGGCATGGGTGACGGCATAATCATAGGCGAGCGCATCGGTGCAGGCGAAATAGAAGTCGATGAGGCCGGTCACTCGGCGCCCGAGCAGCAGCACATTGTCCGGGAAAAGGTCGGCGTGGATCGTGCCCTGCGGCAGCCCCTGCGGCCAGTCGGCGGCGGCGGCGAGTCCGGCGGCGACAATGCCGGGTAGTTCGGCGTCGATCTCGCCGAGCCGGCCGTCGCAGCGCGCCGCCAGCGGTGGCCAGGCGGCGGGGCCGAGGCTGTTCGGGCGAACGGCGGTGAAATCGGCAACCGCATTGTGCATGGCGCCGAGCGCGGCCCCGATGGCGCGGCAATCCTCGGGATCGGGTTCGGACACCGACACGCCGCTGACGAATTCGATCAGGCAGGCGGGGCGGCCGTTCAATGTCTGCAACGCCGCGCCCTGCCGATCCGGGATCGGGCGCGGCACCGGCAGGCCCTTGCCCGCCAGATGCGCCATCAGGGCGAGAAACCACGGCAGGTCGCCGGCATCGACGCGCTTTTCATAAAGCGTCAGGATGAAGCGGGCGCGGCCATCGCCGTCGCCGCTGGTTTCCACAAGATAATTGGTGTTCTCGACGCCTTCGGCGATGCCCTTGCAGCTGGCGGCGGTGCCGACGTCATAGCGGGCGAGGAACGCCGCCAGATCGGCGGCGGTGACCGGCGTATAGACGGCCATGGAATTACTGCGCGAGGGCGCGGGGCAGCTTGAACACCACTTGCTCGACGGCGGTGGTGATATCCTCGCTGGTGATGGTGTAGCGCTCCGCGAGCGCCGCCATGACTTCCTGGACAAGGACTTCGGGTGCGGAAGCGCCGGCGGTCACGCCGACGGTGGCGACGCCGTCGAACCAGGACCAGTCGATGTCCGCGGCGCGGCCGATCAGATGGGCGCGGGCACCCTCGCGTTCGGCGACTTCGCGCAGCCGCTGCGAATTCGACGAATTGGCAGCGCCGATCACCAGCACCAGGTCGCAACGCGGCGCCATCGCCTTGACCGCTGCCTGGCGGTTCGAGGTGGCATAGCAGATGTCATCGCCCTTCGGCCCCTGGATGGCGGGGAAACGGCGCTGCAATTCGGCAACGACATCGGCGGTATCGTCGACGCTGAGCGTCGTCTGGGTCAGGAAACCGAGATTGACCTCGTCGGGAACGACGATGCTGCGCGCGTCCTCGACGGTCTCGATCAGCGTCATGGCGCCGGCCGGGACCTGGCCGAAGGTGCCGACGACCTCGGGATGGCCGGCATGGCCGATGAACAGGATGTGGCGGCCGGCATCGACGAGCCGCTCGGCCTGGCGATGCACCTTGCTGACCAGCGGGCAGGTCGCATCAAGATAGTTCAATCCGCGCGCTTCCGCCGCCGCCGGCACCGCCTTGGGCACGCCATGCGCCGAAAACACCACCGGCACGCCATCGGGAACTTCATCGAGTTCCTCGACAAAGATCGCGCCCTTGGCCTTCAGCGTTTCGACGACATAGCGATTGTGGACGATCTCGTGCCGCACATAGACCGGCGCGCCATAGCGTTCGATCGCCAGTTCGACGATGTGAATGGCGCGATCGACCCCGGCGCAAAAGCCCCGCGGCGCGGCAACAAGGACGGCGAGCCGCGGCAGCGGGCTGGGCCGGGTGGACGCCGGAGCGGCAAGATCGGTGACGGTCATCGCGGGCGTGATACGGCATCAGCGCGGCGATTGCCACAGCGAGGATTGCCACAGGGGCGAAAGCCGCGGCCGGTATTTCGCACGCGCATTGCGGCCGGCGCTGCCGGGACCGTGCCGCAACGCGGGCCTTTCCCTTTCGGCGGCCATTGCCTAGGGTGCCACCTCCCGGACCGGGGAAACACCGGCGGGCTCAGAAGGTGCCGATCTTGTCGTTCGTCCGCGTATTGCCGATCCTGGCGCTGGCCGCCACCCTTGCCGGCTGCGAGCGCAACCCGCTCGAAGTCCGGCGCTCGCCGTGCCCGGCGGTGGCCGTGCTGGCCTATGCCGGCGACATCACGCTGTTCCGTGCGGGTGGGGCTCCTGATGCCGCCAATATCGATGTGCAGGCGTCGATCACCAACGTCCGCGATGTTTGCAGCGATCGCAGCGATCCGCTGGCCAGCGACATCAGCTATGACGTCATCGCCCGGCGCACCGATACCGCCGGCGCGCGCAGTGTCGCGCTGCCGGTGTTCGCCACCGTCGTCCAGGGCGGCAATCTGCTGGTTTCGAAACAGGTCGGCAGCGTCACCATCGCCTTTGCCGATGGCCAGGCGCGCGCCACCGCGCGTTACGGCGCCCGGGCCACCGTGGCGCGCGCCGCGGCGACCCCGGCGCCCGAAATCATGAAGACCGTCGCCAAGCGCCGCAAGGTCGGCGATCTCGAATCGGCCACCGATCCGATGTCCGACCCGCAGGTGCGCGCCGCGCTGCGGGCGGCCAGTTTCGAAGTGCTGATCGGTTTCCAGCTCGACGAAACCAGGCTCGCCTACAACATCGCCCGATAGCCTCAGGCGGCGCAAACCGACAGGCGGCGCCGCCGCAGGCCCGCGCCGGTCAGGCCGAAGCCGATGGTCAGCATCGCCCAGCTCGCCGGTTCGGGCACGTCCGGGGTGAAATTGCCGCTGCTGAGCAGCATGCCATTGCCGCTGCTGCCGTTGTTGCCGGCGAGGCGGACGGTGCCGGTGATGGTCAGGCCATCGCCGCCCCAATTGTTGGACGAATAGAAGAACAGGTCGGTCGGCGTGCCGCCGCCCAACCCGGATGCCACGGCGTTGAAGGGATTGCCGTCGACATTGGTGATGGTGATGCTGGTATCGCGCTTGGCGTAGATCTTGATGGTATCGCCGAGCAGGAACGCGCTGTTGGCGCCGCCGGGCGACGCAACGGTCCGGCTGTTGGCGCCGCTGCCCAGCGTGAAGATCAGCCCGGTCGGGTTGGCGGTGGTGGCGACCGGCACCCAGGTCAGGCTGAACGGCACGGTGATGCCACCGCCGGCGGTGGAATCATTGGCCCAGCGCCACTGGCCCTGGTTGAAATTGCCGCTGCCGACGTTGCTGGTCGCCTGGCCGACGCCCACTTCCCAATCGCCATTGGTGGCGTTGTTGCCGCGCCGCAGCTCAACGCCATAGACGCCGGCCGAGCTGGTGTGGACGCCGTTCAGCCGCGGCAGGAAGCTTGCATATTCGCCGCCGGTCGGCACGGTGCTGCCGTTGACGCTGGTCGGGGTCAATTGGGTGACGGTCCCCGCGATCGGGGTGGTGGCGTTGGCGGCGCCGGTGGCAAGTACCGCGGTCAGCAGCGCGGCGGGCAGCAATCGGGTCATGGCAGGCTCCTCGCTTGGGCGCAGCGATCGGCCGCGCTTTGCCCGAGGCAAGGCAAGGAGTGTGCCAAAGCTTACGAACAGGTAAGCTTCTGATTCTCAAAGGCAGGGCGCTGCCGGATCAGTGACTGCGATTTGCAATCCGCAATTTCGCCGCCAGCGACGGTTGCCGATTGCGACGCCGCATCGCGACGCCGGTCAGCCCGAAGCCGGCGATCAGCAGTGCCCAGCTGGCGGGTTCGGGCACCGCGGGCGGCGGCGTATAATTGCCGTGCTTGATGTAGATGCCGCGCGCCGAGCCGCCGCCATCGAGGATCTTCAGCGTGCCGGTGACGGTGAGGCCGTTGCCGCCCCAATTGTCCGACGAATAGAAGTGCTTCTCGGTCAGCGCGCTGACCTGCTGGACATTGCTGCCGATGATGTCGCCGTTGAAGATGCCGCCACCGGGTTCGGTGATGCTGGCGATCGGGGTGCCATCGATGGCGGTGATGCGGAGCTCGGCGCTGCTCTTGACGAAGATCTTCAGCGTGTTGCCGGTGGCGGTCAGCGGCGCGTTGTTGGGCGCCGCCGGGGCATTGTAGGTGGTGCCGCTGATGGTGATGGACAGGCCACTGCTGTTCCAGGTCAGGGTGAAGGGCCGCAAATTGCTGCCCCAGGTGATTTCGCTTTCGGTACGGCCCGGCGCACCGGTGCCGGTGTTCTTGCCGACATAGATTTCGCGCCCGGCGGCACCGCTGCGCCCGCCGACGAGTTCGACGCCATAGACCCCGGCACCCGGCCCGAAACCGGGACCGCCGGGGTAGATTTCAGTGAAGGTGCCTTCCGAAACGACATGCTGGCCGGCGACGAAGGTCGTTGGCAGGACGCGGATGGTGGCGGCGGCGGGCGCGGCGAGCGCCAGGGCGGCAAGGGTCGGCAACAGGAACTTCATGGTGGTGCGACTTTCGGATTGGTGGCCCCGGCGGACAGCCGGATGCCAAAGACTTTCTTTACTTGGTATTCATGAAGCAAAGTCCATGCCAGACCGGCTGAGCCAGGCAAGTCCCTGAAATTGCATAAGCCGCATGCTGGCGGCGGTAACGAAGTGTAAAAGTTGCCGACAGATGTATTGGCAATTTGGTTAACGATGCAGCCGTTGGTCGGGCCGCGACCGATCGGCGCGGCCCGCCACCGCTGGCCAGCGTCGTCAATCGAGCGTTGACAGGCAGCGCGGCTTCGCTCACTTCAAAAGCGTCGTCGGGCTCCGGTCCGGCGCCAGCGCGGGAGAGTGCCCGCCGGGCAACCGG
>JAIXZK010000142.1 GCA_027489695.1 Sphingomonadales bacterium | reverse complement strand
CGAAGATGGGCGGCTATCAGCTCGCCATCAGCCTCGACATCTTCCGCGGCCGCTATCGCGACAGTTTCGAAACGCCGACGCCGATCCCTTCGGGCAAGGTGCAGCGCTACCGCTTCCGCCTGCCGACGGTGAACCATGTCTTCCAGCCCGGCCACCGCATCATGGTGCAGGTGCAATCGAGCCTGTTCCCGGTCTATGACCGCAATCCGCAGACGTTCGTGCCCAACATCTTCCGGGCGAAAGCAGCGGACTACAAGCCGGCGACGGTGACGGTGGTCACCGGCGGCACGACCCCGAGCGCGGTGTGGCTGCCGCTGGTTCCGGTCGACCAGAGCGCGATGAAGGTGGCGCCGTGAAGAACCGACCATGATCCAGTGGGCGCTGCTATGCGTCGGGCTGGTGGCACTGTTCCGCGCCGACTGGCTGGTCGCTCGCCGGCATGCAAAGCACGCCGCACGTCTGGCCGAGATCAACGCTGGCGCGCCGGAACAGCTGTTCGAGGAGCGTCGTGAACTGCTTGCCTATCCGCCGCCGCGGCGCGCCCGGCTCGTACGGCTGTTCGGGGCGGTGACGACGATGGCGATGGCGGCGGCATTGTTCGTCGATGGCGGTGCCGCAGGCGGTTGATCGACTGGCGTTGTCCCCGCCAAGGGGTTTCCCCCGATGCGCTGCCGGCCTATCTCCCGATGCGTGAGCAAGCCCATCGACAACATCCCCGAATATAGCGTCAGCGAGATCGCCGGCGCGCTGAAGCGCAGCGTCGAGGCGGCGTTCGGCCAGGTGCGGGTGCGCGGCGAGCTTTCGGGGTTCCGGCGCCATTCCTCCGGCCATTGGTATGGTGCGATCAAGGATGCCGCGGCGCTCGTCGATCTCGTCATGTTCAAGGGCGCCGCCGCCGGCCTGTCGTTCCGGCCGGAGGATGGGCTGGAAGTCGTCGTCTCCGGCAAGCTGACCACCTATCCCGGCCGCTCCAAATATCAGATCATCGTCGAGCGGATGGCGCCGGCCGGGGTCGGCGCGCTGCTGCAGCAGATCGAGCAGCGCCGGCTGCGCCTCGCCGCCGAAGGCCTGTTCGACGCCGACCGCAAGCAGCCGCTGCCTTATATCCCCCGTGTCATCGGCGTCGTCACCTCGCCGACCGGCGCCGTCATCCGCGATATCCTGCATCGCCTCGCCGATCGCTTTCCGCGCCATGTGCTGGTCTGGCCGGTGGCGGTGCAGGGCGAGGCCGCCGCCGGCCAGATCGCCGCCGCCATCCGCGGCTTCAACGCGATTGCGCCGGGCGGCAGCATCCCGCGCCCCGACCTGATCATCGTCGCCCGCGGTGGCGGCTCGATCGAGGACCTCGCCGCCTTCAACGAGGAATCGGTCGTCCGCGCCGTCGCCGACAGCCATATCCCGCTGATCAGCGCCGTCGGCCATGAAACCGACACGACGCTGATCGATTTCGCCTCCGACTGGCGCGCCCCCACCCCGACCGCCGCCGCCGAGCGCGCCGTGCCGGTGCGCGCCGAGCTCGCCGCCCAGCTCGCCATGCTCGGCGCCCGGCTCGATCGCGCCGTCCGCCGCGGCGTCGCGCTGCGCCGCCAGCGCAGCGACGCCGTGCGCCTGCCGCCGGCACGCGCCCTGCTCGCCCTGCCCAGCCAGCGCGCCGACGACCTCGCCGATCGCCTGCCGCGCGCGCTCAACGCCGTCGCCTCGCGCTGGCGCGGACGGCTGGCGACGGCCGGCGGCGCGCTGCGGCCGGCGCTGATCCACGCCCGCGCCGATCTCGCCCGCCGCCGCCTCGCCGTCGCCGCGACCGCGCTCGACCGCGCCGCGCTCGCCGCGACGGCTCGCGCCCGCGCCCGGCTCGATACCCGCGCCGCGCGGTTGCGGCCGTTTCTCGTCGCGACGCTTGCCGCCCGCGCCCGCGCCCGGCTCGGCGAGGCCGGTCGCCTGCTCGTCAGCCTGGGGCCGGAGCAGGTGCTGGCGCGCGGCTATGCGCTGGTGCTCGGCCCCGATGGCCGGCCGATCACCGCGGCTGCCGCCGCCGCGCGCGCGCCACGCTTGACGATCCGGCTGCGGGATGGCGATACGCAGGTGGTGCCGGCGCGTGCCGGCGGTGGTGGCGGCGGCGCTCCGGCGGCGCCGCGCCCCGACCAGGGAAGGTTGCTGTGATGCTCGATACCATGGGCCGCCCGGCGCGGCTGCGTTACCTGTCCGGCAGCTATCATGTCGTGCAGCCCGGCGCCTTCGTCACCTGCGCCGTTACTGGCCGCCGCATCCCGCTGCCGGCGCTGCGCTACTGGAGCCATGAGCTTCAGGAAGCCTATGCCGATGCCGCCGCGGCCAATGTCCGCCATGACGAGATGAAGGCGAAGGGGCTGCTTTGATCGCGGTGCTGGTCGCAGCGCTGCTTGCCGCTTCCCCGCCGGCGACGGAAGCTCGGCTGTCGCCGCTGCCTTACACCGTCGCGCAAGGCGGTGTGCTGCGCGGCCAGCTGCCGGCCGGCGCCGATGGCCTGACCCTCGATGGCCGGCCGGTCGCCACCGACGCTGCCGGCCGCTGGATCCTCGGCTTCGGCCGCGATGCGACGGGCGAAGCCTGGCTCGGCTGGTTCGATACCGATGGCGAGACCGGCGAGACGATCGCCATAAGCCCACGCGCCTGGGCCATCGAAGCCATCCCCGGCCTGCCCGCCCGCCCCGCCGACAGCGGCTCCGACAGTGAATTCGCCGCGCGCCGCGCCCCCGAACTCGCCCGCATCGCTGCCGTCCGCACCGCGGCGATCGCCGATCCCGCCGCCGCCGGCAGCGGCTGGGCGGAAGCCTTTGTCGCGCCCGCCGCCGGCCCGGTCACCGGCGTCTTCGGCTCGCAGCGCATCCTTGGCGGCACCCCGCAGACCCCGCATGCCGGGCTGGACCTCGGCGCTCCGGCCGGTGCCCCGGCGCTGGCGCCCGCCGCCGGCATCGTCCGGCTCGCCGGCGGACCCTACACGCTGGAAGGCAATCTGGTGATGATCGATCATGGCGGCGGTGTCGTATCGGCGCTGCTGCATCTTTCGCGCATCGATGTGCTGCCCGGCCAATTTGTGGCGCGCGGCGAGGCCATCGGCGCCGTCGGTGCCACCGGCCGCGCGACGGGGCCGCATCTGGACTGGGGGGTCACCGTCGCCGGCGTGCGCGTCGATCCCGCCGCCCTGCTGGAGTTGCCCGATG
>JAIXZK010000421.1 GCA_027489695.1 Sphingomonadales bacterium | reverse complement strand
GGTAGCAACCGGCTCGATGAGCAAAGCTGCAAATCGTTCCTTGAGCGGGCGCGTTTTGAGCCAGCGCGCGACGACGCGGGTCTTGCTGTCCCGGGGGTATATCGAGGCCCTGTAATTTTCGAGCTGCGGCCTTTGAACGACCGCATATCGAAGGACGCGACCTATGTCGGCTATAGCGTTTCCGTTAGCTTCGACAAGGCCGGCAATGTCGACAAATGCGGAGTAGCTCCGCTTCTTCCCAACATCAGCCTTACGCCAAATCAATTTAACAAGTGCGATCAGTTAGGCAGTCGGGACGTATTTGGTAAATTTCTAAAACGTTCTACTGTTGGGTTCGTTTCAGCATCACTTCGCATTTATACTGTAGATTGGCGAGCGCGCATCAGGCTTTCCACGAAAGGTTCACTGTATCAGGAACTGGCCCGCGTTGATTTCGATCGCCTTTCGGATGGAGGCATTTCATGGTGCGAGGTCACCATTCCCCCAACAGATCCGGCGCTGGGCCTGAAGGCCGAAGACCTTTGCGGCGCGACAGCCTTTGGAGCCAACCGCCCGCCTGTCGGCGGCTTTATGAACAGCTTCATCGTCGATGTCGTTGCACAGGCGAGCCGTTAGGGCGACGCAGGTCTTCGGGGTCGACGAAGGGAAGCCGGAATGATCACTGCAACGCCGCTGTGGCCGATGATCGCCATGGTCTTCCTGACCTTCGCGGTCTGGGGGATGCTGTTCTACCGGCGGATGCCCAAGGCCGGCAGCGGCCCTTTGCCGCTCGAACTGTTCAAGACGCGCGCGACGCGGCCGCCGCTGTCATCGGTGGAAATGGCCGCCAACGACAATCTGATGAATCTGTTCGAACTGCCGGTGCTGTTCTACGTCCTGTGCCTGGCGCTGGCTGTCACCGGCATCGGCGGGGCGTTCTTTGAGGCCGGCTGCTGGGGCTATGTCGGCTTGCGGGCCGTGCATTCGGCCATCCACTGCACCTTCAACAATGTCATGCTGCGCTTCGGCGCCTATCTATTGTCGACGCTGCTGCTGCTGGCGCTCTGGATCGCTTTCGCCATCCGGATGGCGGCGTAAAGCATCGCGTTTGGGGCGATAGCGCTGCGGCGCTTCAACCCGCCGGCCGGTTTGCGTCACGGTGCAGCAGCGTCCGGTTGCGGAACTGCCATTTGCCATCGCCGGCCTTGGGCTGGACTTCCTTGGTGGCGGTCAGCGTGTCGCCGTCACGTACTTGCGTGACGCGCAGCAGCGCCGGCTTGTCGTCGTCGGTGCCATCTTCCTCGGCGACGATCGTCCAGTGGGCCGCGTCGGTGAAGGCGGTGACGCTCAGGCGTTCGGTGCCGGTCTCGAGCGGGTTGCCCTTGCGCAGGGTCGCGGACGCGACGGTGCCCGCCTTCGGATCGTGCAGGCTGGCCGTGGTGATCGTCACGTCGCCGACCTTGGGGCCATCGTCGAAGGTGGAAACGCGCAGCAGGGTGACGCCATCGGGAAGCGCGATGATCTCGCTGCGGACGGTAATTTCGGACATCTGGTTCGACTGATAGTCGCGATAGCCGAGGGTTCCCGTCCAGCGCCCGGCGAGGCCGCGTTCGAGGCTGGCGGCATCGGGTGCCGCGGCGGGCGCCGCAGCAACCGCGGCGGCGACAGCGAGAATGACAAGGCCGATCATGGCTCCACCCCGGGCGGCGTCGCGGCTGGCAGTGTCGAACCTCGGCGGGCAGCCCGATAGCGAGCGACCGCGGCGGTCAAGGTGAGAATGAACAGGGTGATCATCGCGTCGGTTCAGGCGGCAGCGAGGCTGGCCGGGTCGAAGCGCGGCCGGCAGCCCGCCACCGTCACCCGCTCCATGACCCTGACCGCCGGGAAATAGTCCGAGACGGCGAGGTGCTGGCTCGAGCGATTGTCCCAGAAGGCGATGGAGCCGGCGCGCCAGCGGAAGCGGCACTGGATTTCGGGGTTGGCCGCCTGGGCATAGAGATGATCGAGCAGCCAGGCGCTTTCCTTCGCCGCCAGTCCCTTGATATGGCTGGTGAAGGCGGTGTTGACATAGAGGCACGGCAGCCCGGTTTCGGGATGGGTCCGCACCACCGGATGCTCCTGCGGCGGAAACCGTTCGTGAAGATCGGCGGGCGCCTTGCCGAGCCGGCCGGCAAAGACCCGGGCGATGTCGTGGACGGCGGTCAGCCCGGTGACGAAGCGCTGCATCTCGCGGCTGAGGCCGGTGAAGGCGGCGTGCATGTCGGCGAACAGCGTGTCGCCGCCGACGTCGGGCACTTCGATGGCGCGCAGGATGCTGCCGAGCGACGGCTTTTCGCGCCAGGTGACGTCGCTGTGCCAGTAATTCTCCTGGCCGCGGCTGTCGGGGCCATGGGCGATGCGCAGGATCTCAGGGGTAGGCTGATCCTTCGGCGTCGCCGGATGGATCTCGAGATCGCCGAAATGGCGCGCGAAGGCGATGTGCTGCGCCGCGCTGATGTTCTGGTCGCGGAAGAAGATCACCTTGTGGGCAAGCAGCGCGGCGCGGATGGCGGGAATTGCCTCGCCGATATCGGGCGCGCCGAGATCGACCCCGGCGATTTCGGCGCCGATCGATGGCGTGAGCGGGGTGATCGTCAGTTGCGCCGGAACCGGCTTCAACATGGTCGCCATGGCAAGGTCCTTCCCCAGGATTTGGCCGCGAGTATCCCGCCGCCAGCGCCGCGGCGCAAGCCATGGCCGCCGGCAAAAGCGATTGACGCCGGGAGGCACCGGGGCTATGGGCACCGTTCCCGACGGCGGACCGTCGCGCCGGTTCGCCGCGCCCGATCCGCCGCCGAGAGCGAAACAACAGCCAGCGCCGCGCGCGAGAGGCTCCCTGCGGGAGCGGCTCGCGCTTATGCTTTGCGAGGGGAATCCTTTCAAGGGCGGGGCACGGCTGGAGTAGGCCCGGCGCCATGGTGGCGCCAAGCCGAACAGGAGCACGAATGCCGACGATCAACCAATTGATTCGCCATGGGCGGACGCCGCAGCGGGTGCGCGAGACCGCGCCTGCCATGGAATCCTGCCCGCAGAAGCGTGGTGTCTGCACCCGCGTCTACACCACCACCCCGAAGAAGCCGAACTCGGCGCTCCGCAAGGTCGCCAAGATCCGCCTGACCAATGGCTTTGAAGTCATCGGTTACATCCCGGGCGAAGGCCATAACCTGCAGGAGCACTCGGTGGTCCTGATCCGCGGTGGCCGCGTCAAGGATCTTCCCGGCGTGCGCTATCACATCCTGCGCGGTGTCCTCGACACCCAGGGCGTGAAGAATCGCAAGCAGAGCCGGTCGAAGTACGGCGCCAAGCGTCCGAAATAAGGGGTAGCATCACATGTCACGTCGTCGTCGCCCCGAAAAGCGCGAAATCCTGCCCGATCCCCGTTTCGGGGATGTGGTGCTTTCGAAGTTCATGAATCTCGTCATGTACGAGGGCAAGAAGTCGGTCGCCGAAGCGATCGTCTACACCGCGCTCGAAACCATCGAAGCCAAGAGCCGGCGCGAGCCGGTCGGCGTCTTCCATGACGCGCTCGCCAATGTCCGCCCGGGCATCGAAGTGCGCTCGCGCCGCGTCGGCGGTGCCACCTATCAGGTGCCGGTCGAAGTTCGTCCGGAGCGTTCGCAGGCGCTCGCCATCCGCTGGCTGATCGCCGCGGCGCGCAAGCGCAGCGAGCACACCATGGCGCAGCGTCTGTCGGGCGAATTGCTCGATGCCGCCAACAACCGCGGTGCCGCCGTCAAGAAGCGTGAAGACACCCATCGCATGGCGGAAGCCAACCGCGCCTTCAGCCACTATCGCTGGTAGCACGGGCTGGCGCCCGAGCCGGGCGCCAGGCGAAAATTTCGGGCCGGCGTCGGGGAACTGGCGCCGGCCTCGCGGTTCGCCTATAGGCGCCCCGGAACGTCCCCCCGGAACGTCATTCGACCATCCATTTTCGACCAGGTAGAGCTCCCATGCCCCGCACGACCCCGCTCGATCGCTATCGCAACATCGGCATCATGGCGCATATCGACGCCGGCAAGACGACGACGACGGAGCGTATCCTCTATTACACCGGCAAGTCGTACAAGATCGGTGAAGTCCATGAAGGCACTGCCACCATGGACTGGATGGAGCAGGAGCAGGAGCGCGGCATCACCATCACGTCGGCCGCCACGACGTGCTTCTGGAACGATCACCGCATCAACATCATCGACACGCCCGGACACGTCGACTTCACCATCGAAGTCGAGCGCTCGCTGCGCGTGCTTGACGGTGCGGTCGCCTGTTTCGCTGGCGTCGCCGGCGTCGAGCCGCAGTCCGAAACCGTGTGGCGCCAGGCGGACAAGTACAAGGTGCCGCGGATGTGCTTCGTCAACAAGCTCGACCGCACCGGTGCCAACTTCAACCGCTGCGTCCAGATGATCAAGGATCGCCTCGGCGCGCGTCCGGCGGTGCTGTACCTGCCGATCGGCCTGGAAGGTGACTTTGTTGGCCTCGTCGATCTCGTCGAGAACCGCGCCATCATCTGGCTGGAAGAATCGCTCGGCGCCAAGTTCGAGTACAAGGAAATCCCGGCCGACTATGCCGATGCCGCCGCCGCTGCCCGCGCCGAGCTGATCGAGCTTGCCGTCGAGCAGGACGATGCGCTGATGGAGGCCTATCTCGAAGGCAATGAGCCGTCGGTCGCCGATCTGAAGGCGCTGATCCGCAAGGGCACGCTGGCGTTCGCCTTCGTGCCGGTGCTGTGCGGCTCGGCGTTCAAGAACAAGGGCGTGCAGCCGCTGCTCGACGCCGTCGTCGATTATCTGCCGAGCCCGCTCGACATTCCGCCGATGCACGGCATCAACATGAAGGACGAGGACGAGATCCGCGAAGCCTCGGACGATGCGCCCTTCTCGGCGCTGGCCTTCAAGATCATGACCGACCCCTTCGTCGGCACGCTGACCTTCGCCCGCATCTATTCGGGCAAGATGGAAGCGGCCTCGACCGTGATGAACTCGGTCAAGGACAAGCGCGAGAAGATCGGCCGCATGCTGCTGATGCACGCCAACAACCGCGAGGACATCAAGGAAGCCTATGCCGGCGACATCGTCGCGCTGGTCGGCCTCAAGGACGTCACCACCGGCGACACGCTGTGCGCGCCGCTGAAGCCGATCATCCTGGAGCGGATGGAATTCCCGGAGCCGGTCATCGAAGTCGCCGTCGAGCCGAAGACCAAGGCCGACCAGGAGAAGATGGGCATCGCGCTCAATCGCCTGGCGCAGGAAGATCCGTCGTTCCGCGTCAATTCGGACATGGAATCGGGCCAGACCAT
>JAIXZK010000108.1 GCA_027489695.1 Sphingomonadales bacterium | reverse complement strand
GAGGCATAGCCTTCGGTCGAGAACATGATCTCGCTGTTGTACTTGAACCGCACGCGATATTCGCCGGCCTTGTCCTTGTAGATTTCGAACTTGTGAGCCACGGCCTGTCCTCCCCAGGATAGTTTCGCCAATGATGCTATGCCGGCCCCGGCGCACGGTCAATCGCGCGCCGGGGCCGGAGAAACTCGGCGCAGCAAAGCTGCGCCGTGACGTCAGACCGGTTCGCCGGACTTGATGTCCGGCGCCCGGCTGGCCGGCCTTGCGCCTGTCGGCGCGCTTCAGAAATTCGCGTTGCAAATTTCCTGCAGCGCGCTCGCGGCGCTGCGTCTCACCGCGGCGCCATGCGGATGGCGCCGTCCAGCCGCACATCCTCACCGTTGAAATAGCCGTTGCGGCACATTTCGACGGCCAGCGAGGCATATTCATCGGGGTCGCCGAGGCGCTTCGGATTGGGCACCGAGGCGCCGAGCGCGTCCTTCACATTCTGCGGCGCACCCTGCAGCAGCGGCGTGTTGAAGATGCCGGGCAGGATGGTGTTGACGCGGATCGACTCGCTGGCGAGATCGCGCGCGATCGGCAAGGTCATGCCGACGACGCCGCCCTTCGACGCGCTGTACGCCGCCTGGCCCATCTGGCCGTCCTCGGCCGCCACCGACGCCGTGTTGATGATGACGCCGCGCTCGCCATCTTCCATCGGCGGCAGGGTCAGCATGCCGGCCGCCGACTTGGCGATGCAGCGGAAGGTGCCAACCAGGTTGATCTGGATGATCAGGTTGAAGGCATCCAAGGGGAAATGCTTGATCTCGCCGGTCTCGCGGGCGCGGCTGGCGGTCTTGATGGCGTTGCCGGTGCCGGCGCAATTCACCAGGATACGCTCCTGGCCGATCGCGGCGCGGGCCTTGGCAAAACCGGCATCGACCGATTCCTCGTTGGTGACGTTGACGTTGCAGAACACGCCGCCCAGCTCGGCAGCGACGGCCTCGCCCTTTTCGGCGTTCATGTCGAAGATGGCGACCTTCACGCCATGCGATGCCAGCAACCGCGCGGTCGCCGCACCCAGGCCCGACGCGCCGCCGGTGATGACGGCCGAAACACCTTGAAGCTTCATGTCTCTCTCCCTTGGAACGCGCCGCTTATGGGAAGCGCCGCCGATGCGCGCAACTGCGCAAGAAGAAGAGGGAGGCAGCCGCCAGAGGCTATTTCGCTTCCGCCTCGCGCAACGCCGCCAGCCCGCGCGCCACCTGCGCCTCGCGCACCGCGAGATAGATGGTCGAGGCCAGGATGACGGCACCGCCGACAATGGTCAGCCCATCGAGCCGCTCGCCGAACAGCGCGATGCCGGCGACCGCGATGATGCCGAAGCGGACGAAATCATAGGGCAGGATCGCCGAGGCCTCGGACAGCGAAAAGGCCCGGCTGAGCGTCAGCTGGCCGATCGCGGCCAGCGCGCCGATCGCGCCGAGCAGCGGCCAGACATGCAGCGGCGGCCAGGTCCAGACGAAGGCCGCGACGACCAGGCTGGGGATGGTGGTGAGCAGGAAGGTCCAGGCGGCAACGGCGCGGCTGTCGTCGGTGGCGACCAGCGCCCGGATGGCGACGATGGAGAAGGCCGTCGACACCGCCGACAGCATCGCCGCCAGCACGCCGGGGGTGAGCGGCAGCGCGCCGGGGCGCACGACGATCAGCATGCCGGCAAAGCCCGCGACCAGTGCCGCCACCCGGCGGAAATGGATACGCTCGCCGAGGAACAGCACGGCGCCCACCGTGGCGAACAGCGGCGCCGTATAGTTGATGCTCAGCGCCGTCGCCAGCGGGGCATGGGCGACGGCATAGAAGGTGCCCATGGTGGCGATGAAGCCCGAGGTCGCGCGGCGCAGATTGGCGCGCAGCCGGCTCCAGCGGATGAGGCCGGGGTTCGAAAGCATCATCGGCGTCAGCACCAGCGCGCCGATGGCGTTGCGGAAGAACACGATTTCGAAGGCGTGCACCTCGCGCGAGGCATAGCGGATGATCACCCACATCGTCGCGAAGGCGATGCAGGAAATGATCATCCAGAAGACGCCGCGGGATCGGAGGCTGGCCACCGCTGCCGGTTAGCGCTTTGGCCACCGGCTGGATAGGTTGCGGAGATACTTGCGTGATCACGCAAATATTGTAGATTCGCGAAATCGAATCGCCCCAGCAGCACGAGGCTCGCCATGTCCACCGATCAACGCCCCAAGGGGCTTTCGAGTGCCCTGTCCTACCAGGACGCCAAGGCCGCCATTCGCTGGCTGGAAACCGCCTTCGGGTTCGAACCGCTGTTCGTCATCCTCGACGACGCCGGCAATCTCGCCCATTCAGAAATGGGCTATGGCGACAGCATCGTGATGGTCGGCAACGAATGGAGCGATGACCACAAGAGCCCGCGCTCGCTGGGTGGTCGCAACACCCAGTCGGTGCACGTCCAGCTGGCGCCGGGCGAAGATATCGACGCCCATTGCGAACACGCCAGGGCGGCCGGCGCCGAGATCCTGCAGGCGCCGGCCACGCAATTCTATGGCGATCGCACCTATCGCGCCCGCGATCCCGAAGGCCATATCTGGACCTTCGGCGTGACCGTCGAAACGCTGACTCCCGAACAATGGGACGCCGCCAGCGGCCTGACCACCCGGACCCGGCTCGATTGAGCGGCGCCGTCGACCGTATCCTGACGGTGCTCGCCGACCCGCAGCGCCGGCGCGCGGTGGAACTGCTCGGCACGCGGCCGTGGCGCGCCGGCGAGCTGGCCCGCGCGCTCGACCTGTCGCCGCCGACGCTCAGCCGCCATCTGCGGGTGATGAAGGACGGCGGCCTCGTCGAGGAAAGCCACCCCGATTTCGATGCCCGGGTGCGCATTTATTCCCTGAAGGCGGGCGCCATGACGGACCTGCAGGACTGGCTGGCGGCGACCGAGGCGATGTGGACGGCCGAGCTTGCCGCCTTCAAGCGCCATGTCGAGCAGGCGCCGGAATGAGCGCGGCCGTCATCGTCGCGCTGCGCGTCGCGGTATCGCCGCGCCGTGCCTTCGACGCCTTCACCGCCGACATCGGCCGCTGGTGGGTGACCAACCCGCTGTTCCGGCTGACCCCGGCCGGCGACGGCCGGCTGCGCTTCGAACCCGGCCCCGATGGCAGGCTGGTCACCGAACTGCCCGACGGCAGTGAATTCGAAATCGGCCGCATCACCGCCTGGCAGCCGGGCGAGCGGCTGGCCCTGACCTGGCGACAGGCAAGCTTCGCCGCCGATCAGGAAACCCATGTCGAAGTGCGTTTCGAAGCCGTCGGCGACGAAACCCGCGTCACCGTCGAGCATCGCGGCTGGGACAGCATCCCGCGCCGGCATGCGGCCCGGCACGGTTTCGAACTCATCCTGTTCCAGCGCCGCCAGGGCGAGCATTGGCGGGCGCTGCTCGGGTCGCTGCGGGTGGTCTGCGACGAGTAAGGATGCCTCCGGCGGCGCTTTTTATGCCTCCGGCGGCTGGGGCCTTAGGCCCCAGACCCCATTTCGCCGGGTTCACCCGCGATGCCGGTGGTTGTCGCGCACGGAAAAACAAAATGGGGTCTGGGGCCTTAGGCCCCAGCCGCCGGAGGCCCTCTCTTCTCTTTATGAGTCGAGCAACCGCGTCAGCAGCGCCACATCATTGTCCAGCTCGCGATCGCCGGCGCGCAGTTCCTCGATGCGCTTGACGGCGTGCATGACGGTGGTGTGGTCGCGGCCGCCGAAGCGCCGGCCGATTTCAGGCAGCGACCGCGGGGTCAGCTTCTTGGCGAGGTACATCGCCACCTGGCGCGGCCGGGCGACCTCGCGGGCGCGGCGCGCCGACAGAAGGTCGGACAGCTTCAGCCGGTAATGTTCGGCGACCTTGCGCTGGATCTCGTCGATGGTCAGCTTCTTCTCGTGCGCGCGCAGCAGGTCGGCGAGCGTCTCGCGGGTGAAGTCGAGCGTCACCGGCTGGCCGAACAGCCCGGCCGAGGCGACGACGCGGTTCAGCGCGCCTTCGAGCTCGCGGACGTTGGCGGTGATCTTGCGGGCGAGGAACTCGATGACTTCGCCGGGCACTGCCACCGGCTGCGCCATCGCCTGCGACATGGCCTGGACCTTGGCGTGCAGGATGTTGAGGCGCAGTTCGAAATCGGCCGGGTTGATGTCGGCAACCAGGCCCCAGGCCATGCGGCTGAGGATGCGTTCCTGGATGCCCTCGAGGTTCTGCGGGGAACGATCGGCGCTGATCACCAGCCGCTTTCCGGCGCTGATCACCTCGTTCATGGTGTGGAACAATTCTTCCTGCGTCGAATCCTTGCCGGCGATGAACTGGACATCGTCGATCATCAGCAGGTCGACCGAGCGCAGCTTCTGCTTGAAGGCGATGGTGTCCTTGGCGCGCAGCGCGGCGAGGAATTCGACCATGAACTTTTCGGCCGACAGATAGGCGATGCGCGCGTCCGGCTGGCGCGCCTGGAAGGCGTTGCCGATGGCGTGCATGAGGTGCGTCTTGCCGAGCCCGGTGGTGCCATGCAGGAACAGCGGGTTGAAGCCGACGGGGCCCGGTTCGGCGACGGCCTGGGCGGCGTTGTAGGCAAGCTCGTTCGACTTGCCGACGATGAAATTCTCGAAGCTGTAGCGTGTCTCGATGCCGGTGCGATCGGGGTTGGCGACCACGGCGGCCGGCGCGGTCGCGCTAGCCGCGGGCGTCGCCTGGACGATCACCGAGACCTGGCGGGTGCCGGGCCGCTGCGCCAGCCAGTGACCACGCAGCTTTTCGGCGAAATTGGTAGCGATCCAGTCGGCAAGGAAGGCCGACGGCGCGGCGAGGCGGACATGATCGCCATCGACAGCGGCGAGCGCCAATGGCGCCAGCCAGCTTTCGAAATTGCGGTCACCCGAATCGATTCGCAGGGCGGCGCGGACGCGCAGCCAGGCGGCCTGGTCGTCGGCGCCGGTGGTGGCGGCCGGCGCCGGTGCCATGGTTGTCGGTGCCGGGGCGCGCAGCCCCCAGCCGGGAACACGCGCCGTCTTGGCCGTCTCGATCGCGGAAACCGCCGGTACTGACACTGGACCCTCACCTCCCCAATTTGCGCCGGCGCCGCTACGCCGGCAGTCGCGCCAGCCGATCCGGCTCCGCAACTTGCTTCTTATTCGGATGGGCCCGCAGATACGCGAACCGCACCCAACCCCCACCACAACGCCCGCCTGCCCCATTCGATCGCCGGCTTCGATCGCCGGTCCGTCACACGCTTTCGCAAGGACAAAAGATCCTCACCCACGCGAAACACCTCGCGTGCAGCATGAACGGACTGTCGACCGGCCGGTAGCGCCAGAAGGGGCGTCAGAGCCTTGTAACCGAGGCCAGATAAGCAAGCGCGGCCGGCCCAAGCAAGCGCCAGAATCACCGCGGGACTGAAATATTTCCGTTGACACGCAGTTGCGGGATTTCGCCCCGGGGCGGCTGCAAGGCCCTGAATTTTCGTGACAAGGGTGTGAAAGAACCGTGACAGCAGGACCGGTTGCGGCACGATTCATCTTTGAAATTGTTGGATTATTTTTTCCGCACATGCCTCGCCGATTCGGCTGTCCGCTGGCATGCGGCGAATGGCGTCACCCCGATTTTGTTGCTTCCAATACGCTTGCCTGCCGTCACGGAACCGTCATTCAACCCGAATCGGCACCGAATCGCCCTTGCGATCGATCGGGTCCGAAATGGCTGTGAGCCTGGCGCCCGGAAATCGACGCCAGACAGCAAAACGGCGCCGCAGCTCTCGCTGCAACGCCGTTCTCGTAACCGTTCGTTAACCAATCAGGCGGTCTGCATCGCCTTCATGCGCTTGGCCAGGCGCGAAATCTTGCGGGCCACGGTGTTCTTGTGGAGCACGCCCTTCGACACGCCGCGCATCATCTCGGGCT
>JAIXZK010000324.1 GCA_027489695.1 Sphingomonadales bacterium | reverse complement strand
CCATGTTGGAGGTCGACCTTGTGGCGATCTCGCCGACGGTTTCGGGCGGCAGCGTGTTGCCGTCCTTGTCGATGATCTTCAGTTCGACCCCCGGCATGGCGCGGCCGGCCGATTGCATGCGGCGGTTGCCGTTCGGGTCATGGTCTTCCGGCGGCAGATAGACGATCGTCCCGCAGGCCTCCGTCATCCCATATTGCTGGCAGAAGCCACAACCGAAGACATCCATGCACTGGCGCAACAGGTCGAGCGGGATCGGCGAGGCGCCGTAGAAGATGGCCTTGAGGCGGCTGTAGTCGACATCCCGCGCGCCCGGCATCTGGATCAGGAAGTTCAGGGCGGACGGCACCATGAACAGCTTGGTGATGCGCGCCGGCTCGATCAGGCCGAGCACGGTCGGCGGATCGAACTCGCGCAGGATCACCAGCCCGGCGCCATTCAACAGCCCGACCACGCCCCAGCCGGTGCCGCCAATATGGGCCAGCGGCATGGCGACGAGGCAGACATCGTCGGCGCCCCAGCGATAACAGTCGATCCCGGCCTGGCCGGCGCGGATCCACATGGCGAGCAGATTGGCGTTGGTCAGCATGACGCCCTTGGGCCGGCCGGTGGTGCCCGAGGTATAGAGTTGCAGCGCCGTGTCGGCGGGCTCGATGGCGATAGCAGGATCGTCCGGGTTCTGGCTGTCGCGCCAGGACGGATAACCATCCGGCCGGTCGCTCTCCAGTTCGATCAGGCGGACTTCCCGGCCCGAGAGGGCGATGGCCTGGCGCGCCAGTTCGCCGAACTCCTGGCCGACGAACAACAGGGCAACCTCGCCATTCTCCAGAAGATAGGCGATTTCGGCGGCCGCCAGCCGCCAGCCGATGGGCAGCGTCACCGCGCCCATCTTCGCGCCGCCGATCAGCAGTTCGAAGAAGCAATCGAGGTTCTTGGCGAGATAGCCGATCCGGTCGCCCGTGCCGACGCCCGCCGCCAGCAGCGCCTGGGCGACGCGGTTGGTATTCGCATCCAGCATGCCATAGGTCGTGGTGCGCCCCTCGAAGGTCATGGCGACGGCGGCGGGCCGGCCCTGCCCATGCACGCGGGCGATATCGCCAAGGGTCCGGATGTTGTCCAACGGGTCCGCGTTCTCAGTCGGCATCGATGAAGTCTCCCTCGCTTGTTGGCGACCCACGCCGGCGCTTGCCCGGCGTCAGGCCATGGTGATGGCCTTCTGGAAGGCGGGACGTGCCGCGATCCGGGCGACATAGGCCTTGAGGTCGGTCATCTCGTCGCTGACCGAGCCGATGCGATTGGCCATGAAACAGGCATGGCCGAGCATGATATCGGCGCCTGAGAAGTCGCCGATCAGATAGTCCTTGCCGGCCAGCGCCTCGTTCACCGGCTCAAGCGCCTTGGTCAGCAGCCGCTGCGCCTGGCCAAGCACATTGGCGTCGCGCCGATCCTCGGGCAGCAGCAGCGTGTGCACCACCACGGTGTTAACGGGCGGCATCACCATGCCTTCGCAATAGTGGAACCATTGCAGATAGGCCGGAAAGCGCGGGTCATTCACGGCAGGCTTCAACCCGCCATTCTTGTGGCGCTCAAGGATGTAATCGACGATGGCGCCGGATTCGAAGATCGTAACATCGCCGTCCTCGAGCACCGGCACGCGGCCGAGCGGATGGCGGGCGCGATGCTCGTCCGACTTCAGGTCCTTGGGATGAAAGGACATCTTGTTGATGTCATAGGGCAGCCCGAGTTCCTCGAGCAGCCAGACGATGCGACCGGCCCGCGAGTTGGGGGCGAAGTGCAGCTTCAGCATGTTGTCGGTCTCCCGTGGCCGGCGATGATGCGGCGATGGCGTGGATCAGCGCCGCGGCACCCCGGCCTTGTCGAGGCGCCAGCGCAGCGTTTCGATGCGGTCCTGACCGAAGAAGGGCTCGCCGTTGAACACGAGCGTCGGCACACCCCAGCCGCCGGCGGCGTCGAGTGCGGCCTGGTTGGCCTCGATCGCCGGCGCCGGATCGTCGGCGGCGATCGCCGCATCGAGTTCGGCGAGATCGAGGCCAGCCTTGGCGACGGCATTGGCCAGCCGGTCGCCCTCGTTCCAGCCGGGCCCTTCGCCCCAGATCAGATGCGAGACATGATAGGCGAAGTCGATGCCCTTGCCATGGCGCTCCGCCGCGACGCCCAGCCCGGTCAGCCGGTGGATATAAGGCTGGTCTTCGGCGACCTCGAAGGTTGCGAAGTCCTGAACGACCGGATCGGGCGACGGCTGGGCGATCGCCATGCCGAGGAATTCGGCCCGGCGCCGGGAGTCGATCATGATATACATCACCCGGCGCCGATCGCCGGTGAACAGCGTCGCCTTGCTGCGCACCGCGATCGGCAGCACGGGGCGAAAGCGCAGATCCATGGCGAAATCCTCGCGCAGCTTCACGAGGTCGGGCGTCGCCAGATAGGAATAGGGGCTGCGGAAGGACCAGAAGACGTCGACCCAGAAGACATCGACATTGTGCGTCATGGGAAACTCCGTTGCGCGGGCTTGGCCCGGGACGGTGCCGGGCCTGCGGTGATGGCGAGGCCGGCGGTCAGCCGACCATGGTCGACAGGCGTTCGGTGATGATCCGTTCGGCGTCGGCGACGATGGTGCGAACCAGATCCCGACAGGTCGGCACGTCATCGACCAAGGCCCCCGCCTGGCCCGCCGTCACCATCCCGGCCTCGATATCGCCGGTCGACCAGGCCTTTTCCTGGTTGCTGCCCGACACATATTCATGGACTTCGGCAAAGCCGCCGCCGGCCGCCTCGATTTCGGCGACCTTCATGGCGACGGAATTCTTGTAGACTCGCGCCGTGTTGCGATAGCTGCGGAAGATCAGCTGGGTCTGGTTCTCGTCCATCTCGACGATCTTGTCCTTGATGCCGACATGGATCGGCGCCTCCTGGGTGGCGAGGAAGCGCGTCCCCATGTTGATGCCGTCGCAGCCCAGGGCGAGCGCCGCCGCCAGCCCGCGGCCATCGGCGATGCCGCCCGACGCCACCACCGGGATCTTCAGCGCGCGGGCGGCGGCCGGGAACAGCACCATCCCGCCGACATCCTGTTCGCCGGGGTGGCCGGCGCATTCGAAGCCGTCGATGCTGACGACGTCGACGCCCAGCCGCTCGGCGGCGAGCGAATGGCGCACGGTCACGCATTTGTGGATGACCTTGATGCCGGCCTCGCGGAAGCGCTCCATGAACGGCTCGGGGCTGCGGCCGGCGGTCTCGACGATCCTGACGCCGCTGCGCGCGATGACCTCGACATATTCATTATAGTCGATCTGGGTGGCGACGACGCCGACCGTCAGATTGACGGCGAACGGCCGGTCGGTCAGCGCCTGGCAGCGCGCGATTTCGTCGTGCAGGCCCTTCGGCGTCTTCTGGGTCAGCGCCGTCATCACGCCCAGGGCGCCGGCGTTGGACACCGCTGCGGCCAGGTCGGCGGTGCCGACGCGCATCATGCCGCCGCAGATGATCGGCGCTTCGATGCCGAGCAATTCGGTCAATCTGGTCTTCATGGTGGTTCCCCTTTCCTCCCCGTGCCGCGCTGACGGCGGTCTAGCCAATGGCGTTGGTGGCTGTGCTCACCGGGCCGATCAACAGATCGGCGAGCTTGGCCCGCTGATAGACGCCGTCGCCCAGCAGCGCCTGATTGTGCAGGTTGCGCTTGCAGAAGATGTGCAGGCCATATTCCCAGGTGAAACCGATGCCGCCGTGCAGCTGGATGGCCTGGGCGGAGATGGTGGCGGCGGCGTCCGACGCCGCGCTCTTGGCCATGCGGGCGGCGATCTCGGCACGGTCGCCGCCGGCGTCGAATTCGGCACAGGCGGCATAGAGCAGCGACCGCGCCTGGTCGATGGCGACCATGGCGTTGACCAGCGGATGCTTGACCGCCTGGAAGAAGCCGATCGGGTGATCGAACTGGACGCGTTCGCGCGCATAGGCGACCGTCGTCTGCAGCAGCCACTCGCTCGCCCCGCACAGGTCGGCGGCGACCAGCAGCAGCAACCCCGGCCAGGCAGCGGCGAGCACCGTCGCGGCATCGCGCGACAGAATCGCCGCGGGGCCGATACAAACCCCCTGGCAGTGCACGCTGGCCTGATCGCGGGTCAGATCGTGGATATGATCGGCCTCCAGGGCTACCCCCGGCGCGCGCGGGTCGATCACGCACAGGACCAGGTCATCGCCGAGCCGGGCGCTGACGATCAGCCGATCGGCCTTGAAACCGTCCTGCACGAACCGCGCGACCCCGTGGAGGATGAGATCGTCGCCGTCCGCATGGGCGGCGAGCGGCGCATCCGCCGGATCCCAGCTGCCCCGCTCATTGGTGATGGCGAGCGTGGCGGTGGCGCCGCCGGCGATATCGGTCAGCACGGCCCGGGCCGCGTCGGTCTCGGCGGCGCGCAGCACCAGGCTGGCGGCGAGGGTCGCGATCAGCGGCGACGGCAGCGCGTGGCGGCCAACCTCCTCGACGATGCCGGCGATGCCGGCCAGCGAAATGCCGGCGCCGCCCTCGGCCTCGCCGACGGCAAGGCCGGTCCAGCCCAACGCGACGATTTCCTGCCACAGCGCCGGGTCCCAGGGCGCCCGCTCGCCAGCATCATAAACGGGCTCGGGGGCCGCGGCGACGAGGGCGCGCAGTCGCTCAAGCGGCAACCGCTCGTCGAGCATCTTGCGCGCCATGTCGCGCAGCATCGTTTCATCATCGCCAAAGCCGAAGTTGGTCGGCGCGTTGTTGGTGCGCATCATGGCCTCCTATTTGGACTTGGGCAGGCCGAGCACCCGCTCGCCGAGAATGTTGCGCTGGATCTCGTTGGTACCGGCGGCAATCGTGTTGCCGAAGGAGTTGAGATAGGCGAGCGGCCAATGGCCGGCGGCGGGCGCACGCGGGTCGCGCTTGTAGAGCGTCGAATGGGCGCCGGCGATTTCGACCCCCAGCCGCGCATTGTCCTGGGCGAACTCGCTGCCGGTCAGCTTCTGCTGCAGCGGCAGGCGCAAGGGGTGATCGCACAGCGCCGGCACGCGCGCCCGCCGCGCGTTCTGGCGCAGGCCTTCGCCGACGATGGCGCGCCGCATGATGGCATCGCGCGTCACGGCGTCATCGGCGGCAAGAACGCCGTTGCGCCAGCTGCCGCGCGCCAGGTCAATCAGCGCTTCGATCGCGCCGTCGCCGCCGCCGCCACCGCTGCCCGCCCCTTCGGAGGCGCCGCGCTCGGCGAGCAGCGTCGTCATCGCCACCGCCCAGCCGTTGCCGACCGCATCGAGGCGGAAGGCGTCGGGAAGACGGACATCCTCAAAGAAGACTTCGTTGAAGCCGCTTTCGCCGGTGATCTTCACCAGCGGCCGCACCGTCACCCCCGGATGGCCGGCGATCGGGCAGAGGAAATAGGTCAGCCCCTGATACTTGTCGTCCTTCGACGTCCGCGTCACCAGGATCATCCATTGCGCGAAATGGCCAAGGCTGGTCCACACCTTGTGGCCATTGACGATCCAGTCGTCGCCATCGCGGACCGCCGAGGTCCGCTGGTTGGCGAGATCGGAACCGGCGCCGGGTTCGGAAAAGCCCTGGCACCAGATCTCCTCGCCCGTCAGGCAACCCGGGATGAACTTGCGCTTCTGTTCCTCGGTGCCATGCTGGAGGATGGTCGGCGCCGCCATGCTGAGGCCGACGATGTTGATGAGGAACGGAACCCGGGCGCGGCCGAGTTCCTGGTTGGCGATGCGCTGGCAGCCGCTGTGGCCATGGCCGCCATATTCTTTGGGATAGTCGGCGCCGACGAGCCCGGCATCATAGCATTTGCGCTGCCAGGCCTGCAGATAATCCCGCTGGCCGACGGTCATCACCTCGATCGGCGTAATCGGCAGCCGCTCAGGCGGCGGCGGCGGCGCATTTTCGGCGAGCCAGCGGCGGGCATGATCGCGAAAGTCGCGTTGTTCGGGCGTGAGGTCTGTCGCGGCCATGGCTTCCTCCTCCAACTAGGCCACCGCGCTCCCGCTCTTCGGCAAGGATCGCGGCGACAACGTAACGATGCCATGAATGGGCGGCTGCAATGACAAACAAGTTTGCTTTTACCGGATCGATCCGAAATTTCGCGGTCAGGTTCGCACGGTGACCGTGGCGGACGACCTCAAACCGCCCCGGATTCGCGCAGCCAGGCCTTGAGCCGCGCCTTGTCGGGAACCGTGATCCGACGATAGCCCGACTCGATGAGGCGGGCCTGCTCCAGCGCGCGAACGGCCTTGCCGATCGACACGGT
>JAIXZK010000387.1 GCA_027489695.1 Sphingomonadales bacterium | reverse complement strand
TTGCGCCGCCATCGGCGCCGTCATCATCGAACCCTTTGGCGAAGCCCGCGCCTTCGACCTGACCGCCAGCCGGCGCCTCGCCATGGCGGCGGCGGCATCAGGCGTGCCGGCGCTGCTGCTGCGCACCGGCAGTGCCCGGCCGACCGCGGCCTTCAGCCGCTGGCGGGTCGCGGCGGCACCGTCACGGCCGCTGCCCGCCGGTGCGCCGGGCCTCGCCACCTTCGCCCTGACCCTCGATCGCCACCGCGGCGGCGTGCCGGGCTTCGACATCCAACTGGAGTGGGATCGTGACCGAACTGCCTTCCGGGCGCCGCTATCTGGCGCTGCACCTGCCCTGGCTGCCCGCCGAACGGGCGATCCGCGCCGGCGCCGCGTCGCGTGAGGTTGCCTCCGGCGGCCCTTCTTCTGAAGCCTTCGTCCTCATCGAAAAAGACCGCGGCGCCCAGCGGCTGGCGGCGCTGTCCCCGGCGGCGGCGGCCGAGGGCCTTACAATCGGCATGACGCTCGCCGATGCCCGGGCGCGGTTGCCGGCGTTGCTGGCGCTGCCGCATGATCCGGCGGCGGATGCGGCGCTGCTTGACTGGCTGGCGGCCGGTGCCGATCGCTGGACGCCGATGGTGATGGCGCTGCCGCCGGCGGGCCTGGTCCTCGATATCACCGGCTGCGTGCATCTCCATGGCGGCGAGGCGGCGCTGGCCGATGACGTGGTGCGGCGGCTGGCGCGCATAGGGCTGACCGGGCTGCCGGCGCTGGGCGAAACGCCGCAAGGCGCGCTGGCGCTGGCGGTGCACCAGGTGGATGACGTCGGCGATCTGCCGGCGCACGCCGTGCCGGCGGCCGAAGCCGTGCACATCGCGCTGCGCCGCGCCGGGCTGAAGACGCTGGACGATCTGCGCCGCCGCGAGCGCAAGGCGCTGACGGCGCGTTTCGGCAGCGAGTTTTCGGCGCGGCTCGCCGAAATCCTTGGCGAGGTCGACAGCCATATCGTGCCGCGCGCCGCACCGCCGCCGGTGAGTACCGAGCAGCGCTTTGCCGCGCCGCTGACCCAGGCCGAGGCGGCGCTGACGGTGATCGAGGCGCTGGCGGTGCGCGCCGGGCTGGAGCTGACGCGGCGCGCCGAGGGCGGCCGACGGTTCGGCGTGGCGCTGTTCCGCGCCGATGGCCATGTCGACCGGCTGGCGGTCGAGACGGCGGCGCCGGTGCGCGACCCCAAGGTGCTGATCCGCTTGCTGCGCGAGAAGATCGGCGCGCTCGCCGATCCGCTCGATCCCGGCTTCGGCTATGACCTCATCCGTCTCGATGTGATGGTGACGGCGCCGCTCGCCGAGGTGCAGCTGGAACTGGCCGGCGGCACCATCGCCGAGGGCGAGGTCGGCGCGCTGGTCGATCGGCTGGTGGCGCGGCTGGGGCGGCAGCGGGTGCGCCGGCTGGTGGCGGCGGACAGCCATATCCCCGAACAGGCGGCGTTCGACCTGGCCAGCAGCGAGGCGCCGTTGGCGCAGGCCTGGCCGGTTTCCGACGCCGACCAGGCGATCTGGCGGCCGCTGCAGCTGCTCGATCCGCCGCAGCCGATCGAAGTCGTCGCCGAAGTCCCCGATGGCCCGCCGCGCCGCTTCAAATGGCGCCGGCGCCTGCATGATGTGACGCTGAGCGAGGGACCGGAACGTATCGCCAGCGAATGGTGGCGCCGCGCCGAGGGCGAGGGCCGGACGCGCGACTATTACCGGGTGGAAGATACCGATGGCCGGCGCTTCTGGCTGTTCCGCCACGGCCTTTACGATCGCGAGACGCGTAGCCCCGGCTGGTATGTCCATGGCCTGTTTGCGTAATTCTTTCTTCTCCCCTCCCGCATGCGGGAGGGGTCGGGGGTGGGCACGACCTCGCCACGCGCCCGAATTTCGGCGTCAAGGCACTTCCCACCCCCGACCGCTGGCGCTGCGCGCCGTCTACGACTCCCCGCATGCGGGAGGGGAGTAGCTTGTGACCTACGCCGAACTCGCCGCCGCTACGTCCTTCTCCTTCCTGCGCGGTGCCTCGTCGCCGGCGGAGATGGTGGTGGCGGCGCTGGCGCTCGGCCATGCCGGCATCGGTATCGCCGATCGCAACACCGTGTCGGGGGTGGTGCGAGCGCATGTTGCGCTGAAGGAGGCGCAGGAAGCGGCGGCCGAGGCAAAAGAGGCGCTGCCGCCGTTCCGGCTGATCGTCGGCGCCCGGCTGGTGTTCGCCGATTCGACGCCCGACATCATCGCCTATCCGGCGACGCGGCGCGGCTGGGGGCGGCTGACGCGGTTGCTGACCCTTGGCAACCGCCGGGCGGAAAAGGGTGATTGCATCCTGCGCCTGCCCGATCTGCTCGACTTTCACGACGATCTGCTTCTGATCGTCATGCCGGGCGAGGATCCCGCACCGGCGCTCGATACGCTGGTGTTCGAGGCCCAAGGCCGGGTCTGGCTCGGCGCCACCATGCTCCGTCAGGGCGCCGATCGCCGGCGGCTGCAGGCGCGGCTGGCGCTTGCCCGGGCCGCCGGCGTGCCGCTGATCGCTATCAACGACGCGCTCTACGCCGGCCCGGCGCAGCGCCGGCTGCACGATGTGCTGACCTGCATCCGCGAGAAAACGACTCTGGCCGAAGCCGGCCGCCGGCTCGCCGCCAATGCCGAGCGTCACCTGAAGCCGGCGGGCGAGATGGCGCGGCTGTTCGCCGAGGCGCTGGATGCGATCGCCGAGACGCAGCGCCTGCTCGCGCGCGTCGATTTCCGGCTCGACCAGCTGCGCTACGAATATCCGCACGAACCGGTGCCCGCCGGCCACTCCCCACAAAGCTGGCTCGAAACGCTCGCCATCAAGAAAGCCCATGAACGCTGGCCCGGCGGCATCCCCGAGAAAATGTATCGCCTGCTGTTCGAGGAGTTCAGCATCATCGCCAAGGCCGGCTATGCCCCCTATTTCCTGACGGTCCATGACATCGTGCAGTTCGCGCAAGCGCGCGGCATCCTGTGCCAGGGCCGCGGCTCGGCAGCCAATTCCGCGGTCTGCTATGTGCTCGGCATCACCGCGGTCGATCCTGTGAAGAACAATTTGCTGTTTTCACGGTTCATTTCGGAGGAACGCAAGGAGCCGCCCGACATCGATGTCGATTTCGAGCATGAGCGGCGCGAGGAGGTGATGCAGTACGTCTATGAACGCTATGGCCGCGAGCGTGCCGGCATTGCCGCCACCGTCATCCATTATCGCCCGCGCAGCGCGGTGCGCGAGGTCGGCAAGGTATTGGGGCTCAGCGAGGACGTCACCGCGCGGCTGACCAGCACGGTCTGGGGCAGTTTCGCCAGCGCCATGGAGCAGCAGCGTTTCGCCGAAACCGGCTTCGATCCGCAGGCGCGCGAGATCGCCCGGCTGGCCGATCTCGTCGGCCAGATCATGGGCTTCCCGCGCCATCTGTCGCAGCATGTCGGCGGCTTCGTGCTGACCAATGATCGCCTCGACGAGACGGTGCCGATCCACAATGCCGCGATGGCGAACCGCACCTTCATCGAATGGGACAAGGACGATATCGACGCGCTTGGCCTGATGAAGGTCGATGTGCTGGCGCTGGGCATGCTGACCTGCATCGCCAAGGCCTTCGCGATGATCGAGACGCACATCGGCCGCCAATATTGCCTGCAGACCGTCCCGGACGACGCGCCCGATGTCTACGACATGCTGTGCCGGGGCGATTCGATCGGTGTTTTCCAGGTCGAAAGCCGCGCCCAGATCAACATGCTGCCGCGCCTGCGGCCGCGCGAGTTCTACGATCTCGTCATCCAGGTGGCGATCGTGCGACCGGGACCGATCCAGGGCGACATGGTCCACCCCTATCTGCGCCGCCGCCAGGGCCGCGAGACGGTCGATTATCCGTCACCGGGGCCGCCGCACGATCCCAATGAGCTGCGCGACGTGCTCGGCAAGACGCTGGGTGTGCCGCTGTTCCAGGAACAGGCGATGCGGCTGGCCATCACCGCGGCGGCGTTCACGCCATCGGAGGCCAATCAGCTGCGCCGGTCGATGGCGACATTCCGCAACCTCGGCACCATGCATCATCTTGAGGAAAAGCTGGTCGAGGGCATGGTGCGGCGCGGTTATGAGCGCCAGTTCGCCGAGCGCTGCTTCGGCCAGATCCGCGGTTTCGGCAGCTATGGCTTTCCCGAAAGCCATGCCCTGGCCTTTGCGCGACTGGTCTGGGTCTCGTCCTACCTCAAATGCCGCTATCCGGCGGTGTTCGCGGCGGCACTGCTCAATTCGCAGCCGATGGGCTTTTATGCGCCGGCGCAGATCGTGCGTGATGCCCGCGAACATGGGGTCGAGGTGCGCGCCATAGATCTCAACCACAGCGATTGGGACAACAGCCTGGAAC
>JAIXZK010000024.1 GCA_027489695.1 Sphingomonadales bacterium | reverse complement strand
GGCGGCCGGGTGATGCCGGGACCCTGGGAAATGCCCGACAATGGAACGGGAGGAACGACGATGATCACGACGACGACGCACACCCTCGAAGGCCGGCCGATCCGCCAGTATCTCGGCCTCGTCTCGGGCGAGGCGATCATGGGCGCCAACATCTTCCGCGATTTCTTCGCCGGCATCCGCGACATCGTCGGCGGCCGTTCGGGCAGTTACGAGAATGTGCTGCGCGAAGGCCGCGAGGAAGCGCTGCGCGAGATGCAGGAAGAAGCGCAGCGGCTGGGCGCCGACGCCGTGGTGGGCATCACCGTTGCCTATTCGGCCGTCGGCCAGACCGATTCGATGCTGATGGTCGTCGTCAACGGCACGGCGGTGAAATTGGGGTAAGGTAGCGCTGATACCGATTCCGCAATTAGTGTTGGGGGCCGCGAATGCCGAAGAATATTGGCGGCGATGTCATTCTCGAGGAGAAGGCATCCCGCGAGGCGGACGTTGTTTTTCTGACCGAAAAGAACGTTTACAAGATATATTCCAACTCAGAAGCTGCGTGGACTTCCTACGAAATGTACAAGGAAGCCGAAGCGGCCGGCGTGCCGGTGGTCAGCGCGGCACGGTTTGTCTCCTCGCTGAATGACGGTGCAACGAGCACGCCGATCGCCGGGATAATGTCGGCACGCGCGAGTGGCCGGTTTTTCCAATTGTCGAAGAGCGGTGGCGAAAGCCGTTTGATCGAGGAAATCGGCAAGATAATTGTCAAGCCGCGCATGGAGCGGGTTCTGGCTGGACTTGAAAGTGCAGCGGCCTTCGGGGTGTCCGATGCACAGGGTTTTGTCGATATCGGCAGCGATACGCCCCTGCAGTTCATCGACATTCATTCTATCGGACGCTGGCGAGCTATCGCCGGCAGTCCCAAGAAGGATCCCGACGCGGCCTTTGAACGAAAGCGGACGGGGGCGTTCGATCAGGTCATCGATATCACCCGATCATTTCTGGCGCGTCTGTAACTGCAAGCGGCCTGCCGGAACTTGCGCCAAGGTTCTGCACTGGCCTAAACGCTGCCCATGGCTGGTCATTCCAAATTCAAGAACATCATGCACCGCAAGGGTGCGCAGGACAAACGCCGCGCCGCGGCCTTTTCCAAGCTGTCGCGCGAAATCACCGTCGCGGCCAAGATGGGTCTGCCCGACCCGGCGATGAACGCCCGGCTGCGCGCCGCCATCCTCGCCGCCCGCGCCGGCGGCATGCCCAAGGACAATATCGAGCGATCGATCAAGAAGGCCGAGGGCGGCGATGGCGAAAATTACGAGGAAGTTCGCTACGAGGGCTTCGGCCCCGGCGGTGTGTCGCTGATCATCGAGACGCTGACCGACAATCGCAACCGCACCGCCACCAACGTCCGCACCGCCGTCGCCAAGAATGGCGGCAATCTGGGCGCTTCGGGCTCGGTCAGCCATGGTTTCGAACGCCTTGGCCTGATCTCCTATCCGGCCAAGGCCGGCAGCGCCGACAAGGTGTTCGAGGCCGCGCTGGAAGCCGGCGCCGATGACGTCTCCTCCAGCGAGGAGGGGCACGAGATCTGGACGCAGATCGACGCCCTGCACGAAGTCGCCAAGGCGCTGGAAGCGGCGTTGGGTGAAGCCGAAGGCATCAAGCTCGCCTGGAAGCCAGGGACGATGGTCGACGTCGGCGAAGCCGATGCCGGGCAGCTGATCAAGCTGATCGACGCGCTCGAGGACGATGACGACGTCCAGACGGTGTGGGGCAATTACGAGGTTTCCGACGAGATCATGGAACGGCTGTGAAGGCCGCGCTGCTGGGAGTGGCGATCATGCTGGCGAGCCCTGCCGCAGCGGAACCCGCCGCCGACATCCGCGCCGCGCGCGCCGCCTATAATGCCGCCATCGCCCGGCGCGATGTCGCCGGCATCCGCGCCGTGCTCGGCGATGATTATATCGGCATTGCCGGCTCCGGCGGCGAGCGCATCGAAAGCGCCGATGCCATGGCGGACTATTTCGCCCGCGCCTTCCGCACCACCGGCTTCCTCGGCTTCGTCCGCACCCCCGAGGTGGTGATGGTCGCCGATCCGCCGGCGCGTGCCATGGAGCGCGGGCATTGGTCAGGCGGCAGCGTCACCGGCCGGCTGCGCGGCGAATATCTGGCGGTCTGGGTGCCGACACCGGCCGGCTGGCGCCTGCGCAGCGAGACGTTCGTCACCCTGGGTCAGGACAAGTGACCGGGGCAGCGTGATCATCCTCGGCCTCGATCCCGGCCTCGCCGCGACCGGCTGGGGGATCATCGCGGCCAGCGGCAACCGGCTCGGCCATCTCGGCCACGGCACGGTCAAGACTCCGGCATCGGCGCCGCTGGCCGATCGGCTCGCGGCGCTTTACCAAGGGCTGATGGCAGTGATCACCCAGCATGGCGCCGAGGCTGCCGCGGTCGAGGAAGTGTTCGTCAACGCCAATCCGCAATCGACGCTGAAGCTCGGCCAGGCGCGCGGTGTCGTGCTGCTCGCCGCCGCCAATGCCGGGCTGCCGGTCGCCGAATATGCGACGCGGCTGGTCAAGAAGGCGGTGGTCGGCGTCGGCTCGGCGGAGAAGGCCCAGGTCCATGCCATGGTCGAACGCTTGCTGCCCGGCGTGAAGGTCACTGGCAGCGACGCCGCCGACGCGCTGGCGGTGGCGATTGCCCATGCCCATCTCGGCGCCAGCCGGGCGCGGGGACTGCTGTGATCGCCCGCCTGAAAGGCCTGCTCGACAGCAGCACCGCCGATGCCTGTGTCATCGACGTCAACGGCGTCGGCTATCTGGTCAGCGCCTCGGCGCGGACGCTCGACCGGCTGGGCCCGATCGGCGGCGCCGTCGCGCTGCACATCGAGACCCAGGTGCGCGAGGACGCCATCCAGCTGTTCGGCTTCCTGAGCGAAGCCGAGCGCGACAGCTTCCGCCTGCTCACCACCGTCCAGGGCGTCGGCGGCCGGGTGGCGCTCGCCATCTTGTCGGTGCTCGGGCCGGACGAACTCGCACACGCCATTGCCGCGGCCGATACCGCCAGCATCGCCCGGGCGAACGGCGTCGGCCCCAAGCTGGCAGCGCGCATCGCCAACGAGCTAAAGGGCAAGTTCGGCGCGGTGGCGCTCGGCACCGCCGCGCCGCTGCCGGTCGCCGGCGGCCGCTCGGCGGTGGCCGATGCGCTGTCGGCACTCGCCGGCCTCGGCTTCCGACCGATGGACGCCAGCCGCGCCGTCGCCGAAGCCCAGGCCGAACTCGGCGAGGGCGCGGCAGTCGGCGAGCTGATCCGGGTGGCGCTGAAGAAGAGCGTGCGCTGACGCAACCGCCCGGCGCGCTACGCCCCCCAGACCTCGCCGTACAGCCGCAACAGATTGGCCCCCAGCACCTTGTCGATCCGCGCTGCCGGCCAGCCGGCGGCGGCGAGGGCGTCGGCAAGGCGGCGGTAGCGCAGCGGGCTGTCGAGATCGGCGACGATGTTGAAGATGTCGGCGCCTTCGCCGGGCGCCGCGATGCCGCGGGCGCTGCGGTCGTTGAAGAACTTCGCTTGGGCGGCGCGCGCTGCGGCGTCGATGACGGTCGCCGAAAGCCCGCCGTCGGTGCCGATGGCGACATGATCCTCGCCGCAGACATTGACGGCGTGCGTCATGTGGCGGACCAGGTCGGCGGCCATCGCCCGGCTGTTCGGCACCAGGAACGGCATCCAGTAGATGCCGACGACGCCGCCCTTGTCGGCGCAGGCCTTCAGCTCCGAATCCCAGACATTGCGCGGATTGTCGTGCAACGATCGGCAGCCGGTATGGCTGATCATCGGCGGCCGCTTTGCCGCGGCGATCGCCTCCGCAATGGTGTGGGCGCCGCCGTGCGACAGGTCGAGCAGCTGCTTTTCGGCCTCGATCCGCTCGATGGTCGCACGGCCGAGCTTCGACAGGCCAGCGTTGCCCGGCTCCAGCGAGCCATCACCCGACAGGTTGCGCAGATTGTAGGTCAGCTGGATGATGCGGACGCCAAGGCCGTTCAGGATCGCGAGACGATCGAGATCGGTCCCGATCATCGACGTGTCCTGGGTACCATAGACGATGGCGATGCGCCCCGCGGCCTTGGCGGCGCTGATGTCGGCGGCGCTGCGGGCGAGCGTCAGCACGTCCGGATTGGCGGCGATGATGCGGCCGAAGCTGCCGATATTGGCGATCGTCGTGTCCCAGTTCGCCCGCTGGTTGCCGACATCGCTGACGGTAATGGCGAGCGCCGTTACCCCGCTGGCGCGATATTGCGCGACGGCGCGCGGGCTGAGGCGGGTACTGGTTTCGGTCCCCTCGGGATCGTCGAGCCCGGTCAGCCCGTCGATGACGATGGCGCGATCGAAGCGTGCGGTATCGAAACCGGCGGCCTGCGCCGCCCCCGGCAGTGCCGCCAGCGCTGCGGCACCCAGCATCAGTTCGCGCCGGCTGGCGGTGATCATCGCAACTCCCCCGTTTCGGCGCAGGATAGCCGGACGCCGGCACAGCGGCTAGACAGCAGGGGATGACCGACACGCCGCTCTCGCCGCTTCGCAAGCCCGACGATATCGACGCGGCGCTGCGGCCGAAAAGCCTCGACGAATTCATCGGCCAGGAAGGCTTGCGCGCCAATCTGTCGGTGTTCGTCGCCGCCGCGCGCGCTCGCGGCGAGCCGCTCGATCATGTGCTGCTGCACGGGCCGCCGGGGCTGGGCAAGACGACGCTGGCGCAGATCGTGGCGCGCGAGCTTGGTGTCGGCTTTCGGGCGACGTCCGGGCCGGTGATTGCGCGCGCCGGCGATCTGGCGGCGCTGCTCACCAACCTCGAACCGCACGACGTGCTGTTCATCGACGAGATTCACCGCCTGGCGCCGGCGGTCGAGGAAATCCTCTACCCGGCGATGGAGGATCGCGTCCTCGACATCATGATCGG
>JAIXZK010000280.1 GCA_027489695.1 Sphingomonadales bacterium | reverse complement strand
GCCTTCGAGCCCGTGCTGATCGAAGGCAAGGCGATCCAGCTCCACCCGCTCGTCTGCTCGGCCTTCAACGCCGACTTCGATGGTGACCAGATGGCCGTCCACGTGCCGCTGAGCCTCGAAGCGCAGCTGGAAGCCCGCGTGCTGATGATGTCGACCAACAACATCCTCAGCCCGGCCAATGGCAAGCCGATCATCGTGCCGTCGCAGGACATGATTCTTGGCCTCTACTACCTGTCGATGGAATCGGACGGCGAGCCCGGCGAGAACATGGCCTTCGGCAACATGGCCGAAGTCCATCAGGCGCTGTTCAACAAGGTCGTCACCCTGCACACCAAGATCCGCGCCCGCGTCCCGTCGGTCGACGAGAACGGCGTCCATTCGCTGCGCCGTGTCGAAACGACCCCCGGCCGCCTGCTGCTCGGCGAGACCCTGCCGAAGAGCCACAAGGTGCCCTACGAGACGATCAACCGCCTTCTCACCAAGAAGGAAATCGCCGACGTCATCGATACCGTCTACCGCCACACCGGCCAGAAGGAGACGGTGCTGTTCGCCGATGCCATCATGAGCCTCGGCTTCCGCCACGCCTTCCAGGCCGGCATTTCCTTCGGCAAGGACGACATGGTCATCCCCGCCGCCAAGGGCCCGCTGGTCGAGCAGACCAAGGCCGCGGTCAAGGATTTCGAACAGCAGTACCAGGATGGCCTGATCACCCAGGGAGAAAAGTACAACAAGGTCGTCGATGCCTGGGCGCGCTGCGGTGACCAGGTCGCCGGCGAAATGATGAAGGAAATCAGCGCCAAGAAGAAGGACGAGAACGGTCGCGAGAAGCAGATCAACTCGATCTACATGATGGCCCATTCCGGTGCCCGCGGTTCGCAGGCCCAGATGAAGCAGCTCGCCGGCATGCGCGGCCTGATGGCCAAGCCGTCGGGCGAGATCATCGAAACGCCGATCATCTCGAACTTCAAGGAAGGCCTGACCGTCCTTGAATATTTCAACTCGACCCATGGCGCCCGCAAGGGCCTCGCCGATACCGCGCTGAAGACCGCCAACTCCGGCTATCTCACCCGCCGTCTCGTCGACGTGTCGCAGGATTGCGTCGTCGTTGAATCGGACTGCCAGACGACCCGCGGCATGGTGATGAAGGCCATCGTCGAAGGCGGCAACACCATCGTCTCGCTGGGCGAGCGCATCCTCGGCCGTACCGTCCTGCAGGACATCGTCGACGGCAAGACCGGCGAGGTCATCGCCACCGCCGGCCAGCTGCTGACCGAGTACGACATCGCCATCATCGAAAAGGCGGCGGTGCCCGAGGTCAAGATCCGCTCGCCGCTGCTCTGCGAAACCAAGGGCGGCGTCTGCGGCACCTGCTACGGGCGCGATCTCGCCCGCGGCACCCCGGTCAACGCCGGTGAAGCCGTCGGCGTCATCGCGGCGCAGTCGATCGGCGAGCCGGGCACCCAGCTCACCATGCGTACCTTCCACATCGGCGGCGCCGCCCAGGTCAGCGAACAGTCGAGCCTCGATGCCCCCGTCGATGGCACCATCGAGTTCCGCGCCCTGTCGACCATTGCCGACAGCCGCGGTCGCAACATCTCGATGGCGCGCAACGGCGAACTCGTCCTGCGCGATGCCGAAGGCCGCGAGCGCTCCGTGCACCGCATCCCCTATGGCGCCACGCTGATGCACCCCGAAGGTGCCACCGTCGCCAAGGGCGATCGCCTCGCCGATTGGGATCCCTATACCCTGCCGGTCATCACCGAAAAGTCGGGCAAGGTGAAGTATCAGGATCTCGTCGAAGGCGTCTCGCTGCGCGAGGAAGTCGATGAAACCACCGGCATTTCGAACAAGGTGGTCAGCGACTGGAAATCGGCCAACAAGAAGGACGATCTCCGCCCGCGCATCACCCTGCTCGATGAAACCTCGGGCGAAACCGCGCGCTACCTGCTCGCCGTCGATGCCGTGCTGTCCGTCAACGACGGCCAGGATGTCTTCGCCGGTGACGTGCTCGCCCGCATCCCGCGCGAAGCCGCCAAGACGCGCGACATCACCGGCGGTCTGCCGCGTGTTGCCGAGCTGTTCGAAGCGCGCATCCCCAAGGACAACGCCATCATCGCGCGCATCAACGGCCGCGTCGAATTCGGCAAGGACTACAAGACCAAGCGCCGCATCTCGATCCGTCCGGATGACGGCGGCGATCTCGCCGAATATCTCGTCCCCAAGGGCAAGCACGTCGCCGTGCAGGAAGGCGATTATGTCCGCCGCGGCGATTACCTCATCGACGGCAACCCCAACCCGCACGACATCCTGGAAGTGCTCGGCGTCGAACCGCTCGCCGAATATCTCTGCACCGAAATCCAGGAAGTCTATCGCCTGCAGGGCGTGCGCATCAACGACAAGCACATCGAGGTGATCGTTCGCCAGATGCTGCAGAAGGTGGAAATCACCAAGTCGGGCGACACCACCCTGCTCGTCGGCGAACAGGTCGATCGCGAGGAAATGGACATGGAAAACGCCAAGCTGGACGGCAAGGGCGAGCCCGCCGAGGGCAAGCCCGTCCTGCTCGGCATCACCAAGGCCTCGCTCCAGACCAAGAGCTTCATCTCGGCCGCCTCGTTCCAGGAAACGACGCGCGTCCTCACCGAAGCCGCCGTCCAGGGCAAGATCGACACGCTGCAGGGCCTGAAGGAAAACGTCATCGTCGGCCGCCTCATCCCGGCCGGCACCGGCTCCGGCCTGCAACGCCTCCGCGTTACCGCCAACAGCCGCGACGCCGCCCTGCGCGCCTCGCAAGCGTCGAAGATGGCCGCCGAAACCCCGGTGGCCCTGCCCGCCGAAAAGGTGCCGGCGGCCGAATAAGCCGCGGGTTGTTTGGATGCGAAATCAGCCCCGCCGGTGCGAGCCGGCGGGGTTTTTTTTCTTGTGCTACCTGGAGAGCTTAAGGAGCCTCCGGCGGCTGGGGCCTGAGGCCCCAGACCCCCATTTGCTGGCGCGTTCTAAGCCTGCGAAGCGGTCTAGATGCATTCGCTACTCGTCAACTCGCCTCAAGCCGTCCCCGCAATTTGGCGATAAGTTCTGCGCCTTTCCGCGCAAACTCATCACTGAGCGATGCAACATTCTCACTTGCAAGGCGCTCTTGAAAAAAACGCTGGATCTGGCTCTTCGATGGAACCTTAGTAAGCGCAAGTTCGCTCTGGATCATTGCCCTTGCCGGATCGTCCAGCAGGTCTTCTATGACATTCACGCCGCTGACTATCTCATCGAGCGTCGCAAGACGTTCAATAGGTATGCCAAAATCCTTAGCGTATCGATCGCGCTCTGTTTTCCCAGTGGCGTCACCGTCAAGAACAAATAGGAACTTAAGGTTCCAGCCAACGTGCAAAGCGGCAAGCGCTCCAAACGTTCCGGCGCCTAAACCCGGCAGTAAAGGTATGTCTTTAACATCTAGCATTCTGGCAAGATATCGGATCACATAATAATCGGACTTTCCTTCTAGGACTATAGATGCTCGTTCGGCATCAAATTTCGAAGGCACGACCTCAAGGCGATCAAGTATAGGTTGAAAATAGCTTGTTTGGCCAGGATGGAGATTGACAAAATTGCGATATCTCTGGACCTTAACATCAAGCGACTCGTCGTCTAGAGATATGTCGTCAAGCACTGATCTTACGGGGGCGTCTGCCCGATTTGTCACAATGAATGTTTGTTCCAGCCACTTTGGTTCGATGAGATAGTGGCTGTGAGTTGAATAAGCCAACGTGTGTTCGCCTTGCGCGATTTCCGGGAATGATTCGATCAATTTCTGTTGAGCAGCCGCATGCAAGTTTGACGCCGGCTCATCGAACAGAAAGAGAAGCGGCCTTGCCTCCGAGCCAGTCCGCGCGACTCTAAACTGAGTAAAAAGCATAAAAGAAAAAAACCATCGAAATCCGAGAGAACGATCGTTAACATTGAACCGCCGAGTTCCGTCCCTTATCTGAAAACGAACAAGAAGATCATGTTCTAGAGTTTTACTTTTCGTTCCGTGAGCGTCTTGTGTCTCGCCTTCAACGGTATCGAATGATATAATGACCTCTTTACCACGGGAATCTTCTCGAAAAATCTTGTTCCACCGGCCAAATACTAATCTTGTCACCGCAGCACTTGCGCGATCCATGACGTGCTGAATCTTTTCTTTATCGTCGTGAGCGGCCCACAGCGATAAGAATGTTGTCCAAGGTGCAACCATCGGTTTGGCGCGCAGGCGACGCACAATGTCTTTTTCAATTTTATGACCGCGACCATCGTAATCCAGAATGTCTTGAAATGTTCTCCTGTAAAAATTATCAACAACGCTGCCACGATTGGTTAAGAATACGGTTTCCGGAAAATTAAATATGAAGGTAGGAAAGTAGGCAATATCAGGCGTAAAAGCGTAAGCGCAATCTCTTATAAAAATTTTCTCTTCTTGGCTAGGTTCTCGATAAGTCCGTTGCCGAGGTCCTTTGATTTTTACTTTTGACCTCATTGTGAAGAACGAATTTTTAAAATCTCCATTTTCGAACCTCTGTTGTCGTTGAAAAACGATCTCATCAGGGAACGATTCAATATCCAAGTAAAGGTTTTTCAAACTAGCAAGGCGGCGTGCAATCTTTTGTTTATCATCCTGTGTAACACATACAGTAGCAGTCACAGATACGTCGCCCGAGAAATCGGAAATTGCATGACGTGGAACGCGATCTTTAAACGGTACGCCCAAATCGGCTTCGCCGCCAAGCAGCTCGCTTGTCGCGTCGTCTGGCGAAAAACTGTGAATCGCTTCAAGAACCGTTGTTTTACCACTCTCATTTAGCCCGACAAACGCGAAGACGCTAGCCCCGGCAACGGACTCTAAGTTGACGGTGGTGTCCTTGATCCCTTTGAAGTTTTCGATCCGAAAAGATTTATACCGCATCGCAACCCCCGCCCCACGTTGGAGGGTGAAGGATCAGGGAATATGGGACAATATGTCAACCAGTTATTGGTGAAACGATTGCGAGCGCAGCGACGGTCGGAAACGCCGGGTGGGTTTCGAAGTGGCTGCATGCCTACTGACGTCTAGCAGCGCACGCGTGCGATTAGCTTCTAAAACTGATTCCTTTCAAGCCGACTTAGCGGTAGTAGGCAATCGGTCTCTGGCGGGTAGACGCTTGTTGGCCGACACGATCTGTACGCCTCGAATAGGCGACTTCATCCGTGAGCCGCAGCCTAACCCATTAGTCTCTGGCGTCGGAGGCCACTTCCCCTCTGTCCTACACATAACCAAATGGGTTACACAACGCCCATGAGAACCCTCCCCGCCCCCCGTCGTTTCCGCCGCTGGACTGCCGACAAGCAGGCAGCATTTATTGCCGCGCTCGCTGATACGGCGTCAGTCACCACTGCTGCCGAGCGGGTCGGGATGACGCCGCAATCGGCCTACTGGCTGCGGCGGCTGCCGGAGGCGGCGGATTTCCGCCGGGCCTGGGAGGCGGCGCTGGTGCTGGCCTGGGGGCGGGTCGAGACGACCGCGCTCGAACGCGCGATCAATGGCGAGGTCGAGGAGATCGAGCGCGATGGCGAGGTGATCATCCGGCGGCGGCCGTGCGCGGCGCAACTGATGGTCCACATGGTCGATCGCGCCGTGGCCGCCCGCGAAAAGGCCGAGGCGCGGGCGGCGGCCGCGGCGGCAGAGGCGGCGCGGCTGCGTGCCACCAGCCCGGCGCGGCTGGCGCGGGTTCGTGCCGAGCGCCGGGCCGAGGCGAAGGGCCGGGTGCTGCCACCGCCGCGGCCCGACGAGTGCGAGCTGCCGCCATTCGATCCCGCCAGCGATCCCCTGCTGCGGCTGGGGGCGATGATGCAGGGCTTCATCGACCGCCCGGGGCCGCCCGACGATGGCGACGCCGCGGCCGACCGCATGGCCGAACTGGCGCGCGCCGTCGGGCTCGACACGGTCGCCCAGCCAGCCGGCGATGTGATGTTGGAGAATCGCTGGAATCCGTAAAATATGTAAAATAGCGGACGCGCGGCCCCTGCTTTCTTGCCTTCCGTCTCCTCTCCCGCATGCGGGGAGTCGCAGACGGCGCGCAGCGCCAGCGGTCGGGGGTGGGGCGTGCCTCCAACCGCCTCCCGGCCTTCGCCCGCATCCCGCCCCATCCAAGTCACAATCCCGGCCTATCCTGCGTTGGCAACGAAGGATGCCCGCTTGGCCACTGCCCACCGCCTGCCCATCGAAAGCGCGCCGCCCACGCCGGCGCGGCCGCTGCGCATCGCGCTGTTCTCGGGCAACTATAATTACGTCCGCGATGGCGCCAACCAGGCGCTCAATCGCCTCGTTGGCTTTCTGGAAGGGCAGGGGCATGCCGTCCGCGTCTATTCGCCGACCAGCCCGACTCCGGCCTTCCCGCCCGCCGGCACGCTGGTTTCGGCGCCGAGCTTCCGCATCCCCGGCCGTGCCGAATATCGCCTGTCGACCGGTCTCAACGCCGCGCTGAAGCGCGACATCCGCGATTTCGCGCCGGACATCGTCCACCTCTCCGCCCCCGATCCGCTCGGCCATGCCGCCAAGACCTTCGCGCGGACCTTGGGGGTGCCGGTCGTCGCCAGCGTCCACACCCGTTTCGAGACCTATTTCGAATTCTACGGCATCGGCTGGTTCCGCCAGGTGGCGGAAGGCATCTTGCGGCGCTTCTACGCCGGGCTCGACGAGGTGTTCGTCACGACTCCGACGCTGGGCGTCCAGATGCGCGACCAGGGCCTGCTCGCCAGCGCCCCGGCGGTGTGGAGCCGCGGTGTCGACAAGCTGCGCTTCGCGCCGCAGCGGCGCTCGCTCGGCTGGCGGCGCGGCCTGGGGCTGGCCGATGAGGATTTCGTCATCGGCTTCGTCGGTCGGCTGGTGCTGGAAAAGGGCCTCGATACGGTGGCCGCGGTGGCGACGGAGCTTCGCGCTCGCGGCGTGTCGCACAAGCTGCTGATCGTCGGCGACGGCCCGGCGCGCGAACGCTTCGCGGCCCAGGTGCCCGATGCGGTGTTCACCGGCTTCCTCGATGGCGACATGCTGCCCACCGCCTATGCCTCGGCCGATGTGCTGCTCAATCCGTCGACGACGGAAACCTTCGGCAACATCAACCTCGAAGCCATGGCGAGCGGCATCCCCGTCGTCGCGGCGCTGGCCAGCGGCAATGACGCGCTGATCGTCGATGGCGTCACCGGCCGGCTGGTGCCGCCGGCCGATATCGCCGCCTATGCCGATGCGCTCGCCGCCTATGCCACCGATCCGGCCTTGCGCGCCGCCGTCGGCGCCGCCGGGTTGGAGCGGGCGCGCGGCTATGACTGGGACGCGATCAATGGGGCGGTGCTGGCGCGTTATCGCGAGCTGGCGGCGAGGTAGGGGACACCCTTGCCCCGCTTCCGCGCCGGCCTATATGTAGCCGTGCCGGCTTGCCGGCTATGGTGATAAACTATGTCGTGAAATAGATGCAGCGGACCCGGGGGCAGTACCCGGCGGCTCCACCAGCACCCCCCGGTTGTCGCGGGATGAATGGGGCCGAACCAGGATCGACGTGTATTCAAAGACGATGTTTTTGCCCGTCCTGAATGAGACGTAAAACCGTTCAAAACCCACAAATGCCAACGACAACGAGGCATTCGCGATCGCAGCGTAACCCGGTCCTCACGGACTAAGTTACACTGGCCGAAAGCGCGGCTGGGCCGAGCCGGGCAACAGAATCGGATTCCGGCGGTACGGGGAGCACCGAGCAACAGAAGCTCCCCACTTCTTCCCCGACGGTCGCCTGCTTGACCGGCGCGCCGCCACGCGTCAGGGGGAGCGCGACCGATCCATCCGGCCATGCAGAGGCGCACCCGTGAACGAAACGACCGCCGACAGCCTGATCCCCTATGACGAGATCGTCCAGGACGCGCTGCGCACCGTGGTGCGCCGCGTGCTGCTGCGGATCGAGGCGGAAGGCGGCCTGCCCGGCGCGCATCATTTCTACATCGCCTTCCGCACCCGGGCGCCGGGCGTCGACATCCCGCGCCACCTGCTGGAACGCTATCCCGACGAGATGACCATCGTCATCCAGCACCGCTATTGGGATTTGAAGATCGAGGAATCCGCCTTCGAGATCGGCCTGTCGTTCAACCAGATGCCGGCGATGCTGCGCATCCCGTTCGAGGCGGTTTCGGGCTTTGTCGACCCCGCGGTCAATTTCGCGCTGCAGTTCACCGCCAAGGAAGGCGAGGCGCTGCTGCCCGAGCCGGAACCCGAACCGCCGGCGACGCCGGACGACCCCGGCTCCAACGTCGTGACGCTCGACCGCTTCCGCCGCAAATGACCGCGATTCTCCGGTGGCTCTTTCGAGCGCTGGCCATTGAAATCGGGATGCCCGTGTTGCTTGCAGTCGTTTTTCTTAGTGCCTCGGTGTTCTCCGTAAAGCGGGATAACCCTATCTTGACCGGGATTGTTGGCGAACGACTGTTTGGGGACGCGCACGCGCAATGACCCGGACCGAAACCGACAGCTTCGGTCCGATCGAGGTTCCGGCGGACGCCTATTGGGGCGCCCAGACCCAGCGCTCGATCGGCAATTTCCCGATCGGCACGGCGCACGGCCGCGGCCAGCGGCTGCCGGTGCCGCTGATCCGCGCGCTCGGCCGCATCAAGCAGGCGGCGGCGCGGGTCAACCGGCGGCATGGCCTCGACACCACCCTCGCCGACGCCATCGAAACGGCGGCCGCCGAAG
>JAIXZK010000333.1 GCA_027489695.1 Sphingomonadales bacterium | reverse complement strand
CATGGTACTGGCAGCGGTGCTGGCGCCGCTCGCCGCCATCGCGGCACTGTCGGTCGGCATCCGCATCGCCGAGCACGGCCTGACGCCGGATCGGCTCTGGGCGATCACCTTCGTCATCATCGCCACGGCTTATGCGGCTGCGGCGGCGGCAGCGTTGTTTCGCGGCCTGCCGCGCCTCGTCGGCTGGCAGGACCGGCTGCGCGGCGGCAATCTGGTGTTGGCGTTGCTGGTGTGTGGCAGCGCGCTGCTGCTGTCGACACCGCTCATCGATTTCGGCGCCATTTCGGCGCGCAACCAGCTGGCGCGGCTGGCGCGCGGTGCCGTACCACCCGACCGCTTCGACTGGGCCGCCCTGCGCTTCGACTTCGGCGACCCGGGCCGCGCCGCACTGCGCCGCCTTGCCGCCACCGGCGCGCCGGCGGTCCGCGAGCGGGCCGCGGCGGCGCTTAAGGCGGAGAACCGGTATGTGCTGGCCCAGCGCGATGACCGGCAAAGGCGGATCGCCCAGGGTGAGGTCGCCATCGCCACCTTGCCCGCCGGGCGCCCGGTTCCGCCGGCGCTGCGTGATATCCTCGTTCGCGAGTCCGACTGCTTCGCGCAGGTCGCCTGTGTCCTGGTCTTCGAGGCGGCCGACAGCGTCCTGGCGCTGCCGCTCGACGACCGGGAGTTCTTCGGCGGGCCAACCCGGTTCCAGCTCGACAAGACGGGTGCCTGGCGCAACGCTGCGGCCCCGGAATTGGCCCCAACCTTCCGGACCGACGCTGCCCGGCTCGAGAGGGAGGCAAAGCTGCGGGCGGCCGTGCGGGCTGGCCGGATCGAACTTCGGCCCGCGCCGAGCCGACAGCAACTCTATGTTGACGGGAAACCGTTGGGCAGCGCGTTCGAAACCAACCCGCCCGCTCGATAACGCCAATCGCAAAATTGCGGTGGCCGGAACAGCGCGGGCCCCCTATCTCCGGCCACACACGCTTGGGGACATTGCTCATGGACTATGATCTTTTCGTCATCGGCGCCGGTTCCGGTGGCGTTCGCGCCAGCCGCATCGCCGCCGGCCATGGTGCTCGCGTCGCGGTGGCCGAGGAGTATCGCGTCGGCGGCACCTGCGTGATCCGGGGATGTGTGCCGAAGAAGCTGCTCGTCTATGGCGCGCATTTCGCAGAGGACCTGGTCGATGCCCGACGCTTCGGCTGGCAGCTTTCCGGCAAGGCCTTCGACTGGGCGACCCTGCGCGACAATGTGCTCGCCGAAGTCGATCGGTTGAACGGCATCTACCAGACGACGCTCGACAGCAACAAGGTGACGACCTTCCACGGCCATGCGACGCTCGTCGATACGAACACCGTCGAGATCAATGGCGAGCGCGTCACCGCGAAACACATATTGATCGCCACCGGCGCGCGGCCGCTGGTGCCCGCCTTGCCCGGCGCCGAGCTGGGCATCACCTCCAACGAAGTCTTCCATCTCGACAAGCTGCCGCGCAAGATCGTCATCGCCGGCGGCGGCTATATCGCCAATGAATTCGCCGGCATCTTCCACGAGCTCGGCGTCGATGTGACGCTGATCAACCGCGGCGACACGCTGCTGCGCAGCTGGGAGCCTGCCTTGCGCGAGCGGCTGCTGATGATCTCGATGCAGAAAGGCATCAAGTTCCAGTTCAACTGCAAGATGCAAAGCCTTGAAAAGACGGAGAGCGGCGTGCGCGTCCACCTCGCCGATGCCGATCCCGTCGATGCCGACCTGTTCCTCTGGGCGGTCGGTCGCCGCCCCAATGTCGAGGGCCTGGGGCTGGAAGCCGCCGGGGTCGAGCTCGACGAGCGCGGCGCCGTGCGAGTCGATGCCGACAGCCGCACCAATGTGCCGAACATTTACGCTGTCGGCGATGTCACCGATCGCATCCAGCTGACCCCCATCGCCATCCGCGAGGGCCATAGCGTCGCCGACCGCCTGTTCGGCGACAAGCAATGGCGCGTCGATTACAACTGCGTGCCGAGCGCGGTGTTTTCGAACCCGCCGTTGGGCTCGGTCGGGATGACCGAGGCGGAAGCCAAGAACAATTTCGGCACCGTCCGCGTGTTCACCTCCGATTTCCGGCCGATGCGCAACGTGCTCGCCGGCCGCAACGAACGCGCGCTCTACAAGCTCGTCGTCGATGCGGCGTCGGACCGGGTGGTGGGTGCGCACATGATCGGCCCCGATGCGCCGGAAGTGCTGCAGGCCGTCGCCATCGCCATCAAGGCCGGGCTGACCAAGGCGCAGTTCGACGATACCGTCGCCCTGCACCCGACGATGAGCGAGGAACTGGTGCTGATGAGATAAATGGCCAGTCTCCTTTCAAAATTTATCCGGCGATGGTAGCTTAGGCAGTAATCCATCCCGTGGGGGGCCAAAATGCTATCAAGCTTGTATTTTGGAAAAGACGACGCTGAGACCGATATCGGCAGGGCAGGTCTCCTTGCCGAGGGATTTTTGGAAACAAGCGCGTACCAAAACGCACTCTCGGGCGATAAGTGGCTATTTCTTGGACGTAAAGGATCGGGCAAAAGCGCAATCTGCCTCAAAATCCACAAATCTATCTCCAGTAATAAAGCATCGTCTCTAATTACACCAGACGAAATTTCTTCTGATGAGATTAAGCGCTTTGAATTGGGAGGAATTGCACCTTACCAGGCGAAGGAGCTGCTTTGGAGGTATATATTCTGCATTCAGCTTTCAAAGCTGATGATTCAGTATCTTGATAGGCATCCTAACGTATACGCACCAGATATTAAGGATAAATTGAGACGTTTTCTTCTAGATAATGGCGAAGCTGGCGATCTCACCGCTCTTGAGAGATTTTGGAGGATCGTCGAGAGACTAAAAACGACACTTAAGGTAACAGCTCTCGACACGATTGAGGCTTCTGTAACTTACGAGCCCTCATCCGGGGCGCGCTTGAGCGATCAGGTTGACGTTATCGAATCAAAATTAATTGAATATGCGGTGTCTACAGGGATGACGGTCAATCGAAACACGTTTTATCTACTGATAGACCAAATCGAGAAAATATGGTCAAATGATTCTGGAAGCGATACGCTAGTTATTGGCCTATTGAGAGCAGCTAAGCATTTCCAAAGCAAATTTGACTTCGTGAATTGTTCGGTTTTTCTAAGGATCGATATTTATGAGAAATTGGACTTTAAGGAGCGCGATAAACTTAGAGGCGACGAATTTCCTATACGCTGGGACAGGTCGAGACTGATTGATCTCATAGAAGCGCGCGCCGTCGCATCGATGGGCGCCAAGTTTTCTGCCGCAGGCCTTTGGACGCATGTATTCCCTAGGAAAATTGGAGATATTGATACCAAGAAGTATTTGACCTCACTCACACTTAACCGTCCGAGAGACATAATTCAACTTTGCAACGCTTGCCGCGACATTGCGAGATCAAGAGGCAAATCAAAAATACAAGAACGTGACGTTGTAGCCGCCGCAAAGCAGTATAGCCGATGGAAGTTGTTGGATATACAGAATGAATGGTCTCTAAACTACCCCTTCCTCAGTGACGCACTGTTGTTAATATCAAATGGCAGCTATCTCTTTTCAAGGAAAGACTTTAACCGTAAGTACGAGTCTGTAGAAGGGGATTTTACTACTCGATATCCGTCGTCTCAGAGCGTTTTATCTGCCGACTATCTATTATCCGTTTTTTTCGCAATAAGCGTTGTAGGCGTCATCAGAGATGAGCAGTCCATGTATTTCTGTAACGCAGATTTCGACGATAATCTATCAATTCAGGACGATAACTTTGCCATACACCCGTGTTTTCGTGAAGCTCTGCAATGCAATTCGGCAATCGATCTACCACCCTTTGAAGAGTCGAACGTAATTCAACTCGAAACCGTAAGAGGCAGAATTAGAAGGGGCGCTCAGGGCATTGGTATTGAGGAAAGCGACTCGCCGACCCGATCTCTGATCAAAGAAGCAAAGTTCAACATAGAGAACATATTGCGTAGCATTCCTGAACTCGATATCACTTCAGAGATTAAGGATGAACTACGTATAAATATCTTTCGCGTCAGGAACGAAATGGATACTCTCGAGAACTCATTTGATGAAGTCGAGCAGAGGGACGCATTAGAGAAAATTGCGTCCTTTCTTCGGGTTCTACAGCGAAATCTGATTAGGAAGGAACTGATTTCGGCGAAGCATGATATTTTCTATAGATTAGAAGACGCAGCATATTTGTTTGACGAAATAGCATATGGCTCGCGGCGCCGACGCTACAGAAGCTGAGCCAAGCCTTGCGCAGAGCCGCAGGCTGTCGCAATAACGCGGCGTGATCAACAGCACCCCTTGGACCCCCGACAGCTGGCGCCATCACGAGGCGCGGCAGCTTCCCGCCTATCCCGATGCCGCGGCACTCGCCGCCGTCGAGACCGAGCTGAAAAGCTACCCGCCGCTGGTCTTCGCCGGCGAGGCGCGCGACCTGACGGCGCAACTCGCCGATGTCGCGGCCGGCAAAGCATTCCTGCTCCAGGGCGGCGACTGCGCCGAAAGCTTTGCCGATTTCCACCCCAACACCATCCGCGACAGTTTCCGCGTGCTGCTGCAGATGGCGGTGGTGCTGACTTTCGCGTCAAAGCTGCCGGTGGTGAAGGTCGGCCGCATGGCCGGGCAGTTCGCCAAGCCGCGTTCCGGCGATTTCGAGGAAATCGATGGCGTCGCGCTGCCCAGCTATCGCGGCGACAATGTCAACGATATCGCCTTCACCGCGGCGGCGCGCACGCCCGATCCGCAGCGGATGCTGCGCGGCTATCTGCAATCGGCGGCGACGCTCAACCTGCTGCGTGCCTTCGCCACCGGCGGCTATGCCAATCTCCACCAGGTCCATAAGTGGAACCTGGATTTCACCGGCCGCTCGCTGTGGTCTGACCAGTATCGCCAGCTTGCCGATCGCATCGGCGAAGCGCTGGATTTCATGGCGGCGTGCGGGATCAGCCCGGAAACCGTACCGCAGCTGAAAGGCACCAGCTTCTTCACCAGCCATGAGGCGCTGCTGCTCGGCTATGAACAGGCGATGACGCGGCAGGATTCGCTGACCGGCGACTGGTACGACACTTCGGCGCACATGCTGTGGATCGGCGATCGCACCCGCTTCGCCGGCTCGGCGCATGTCGAATTCCTGCGCGGCGTCGGCAATCCCTTGGGCCTGAAATGCGGCCCCAGCCTCGAACCCGACGATCTGCTTCGCCTGATCGATACGCTCAATCCCGGCAATGTCCCCGGCCGGCTGACGCTGATCGCCCGCTTCGGGCATGACAAGGTGGAGGCGCATCTGCCCCGCCTGATCCGCGCCGTGAAGCGCGAGGGCCGCCACGTCATCTGGTCGTGCGATCCCATGCACGGCAACACCGTCAAAGCCGCCAATGGCCTCAAGACCCGGCCGTTCGAGCGCATCCTCGCCGAAGTGAAGGGCTTTTTCGCCGTCCACCGCGCCGAGGGCAGCCATGCCGGCGGCATCCACCTCGAAATGACCGGCCAGGACGTGACCGAATGCACCGGCGGCGCCATCGCCGTTACCGATGAAGGCCTCGCCGCCCGTTACGAAACCCAGTGCGACCCCCGCCTCAACGCCAGCCAGAGCCTCGAAATGGCGTTCCTGATCGCCGAAGCGCTGGTGGCGGAACGCGAGCAGGCGCGGACGGCCGCCGCGGCCTGAGCTTTTGCGCCGCAGCGCGCGTTGACTCGCTGTGGGAACTATACAACCCTCCCGGCAATAATTGCCGTTGGGGGGAAGAATGACTGCAATCGATACCGATCGGCTGAACTCCCTGGTTGGCAAGATGCTCGGCGATCTCGGTGGTGCCTTTTCGGTGCCGACGACGCGGATCGGCTTTCGCCTCGGGCTGTTCGACGCGCTCCACGCCCATGGCCCGATGACCGCCGCCGAGCTCGCGCAGCACGCCGGCCTTGCCGAACGCTATGTCCGTGAATGGGCGCTGGCGCAGGCGTCCAACGGTTACCTCACCGCCGATGCGTCGGCGGCGCGCTTCCACCTGACGCCCGAACAGGCGATGATCTTCGTCGCCAAGGACAGCCCGGTCTATCTCGAAGGTGCCTTCGACCTGGCCGCCGCGATGATCGAGGGCGAGCCCAAGGTCGAAGCCGCTTTCCGCAGCGGCGGCGGCGTCGCCTGGGGCGATAGCGCCGGCTGCCTGTTCTGCGCCGTCGGGGCGTTCTTCCGGCCCGGCTATGTCAATGCCGTGGTGCCGGCGTGGTTGCCGGCGCTCGAGGACATGGTGCCGCGGCTGGAAGCCGGCGCCCGGGTTGCCGACATCGGCTGCGGGGTCGGCTTCTCGACCTTGCTGATGGCACAAGCCTATCCCAACAGCCACTTTACCGGCTATGATTTCCATGCGCCCTCGATCGAACAGGCCAATGCCCATGCTGCGGCGCATGGGCTCGCCGATCGTGTCCGCTTCGAAGCGGTACCGGCGAAGATGATCGGCGATCGCGATTTCGACCTCGTCACCATGTTCGATTGCCTGCATGACATGGGAGACCCGCGTGGCTGTGCGGCGCATATTCACGGCATGCTGAAGCCCGACGGCGCCTGGATGCTGGTTGAACCGATCGCCGCGGACGCCCCCGGCGACAATATCGGCAACCCGGTCAGCCGGCTCTATTACAACGCCTCGACGATGATCTGCGTGCCGACCTCGCTGGCCCAGGAAGTCGGAGAGGCGCTCGGCGCGCAGGCTGGCGAAGCGCGGCTGTCGGAAATTCTCGCCGAAGCCGGTTTCGGCCATGTGCGCCGCGCGGCATCGGGGCCATTCAACCTGGTACTGGAGGCCCGGCCCTGATCCTCGGCGCCCGGTCGGCAGCACCGGGACCGGGTAGAGCGCAGGTTGTCATCCGGGCTCGGCCGCGGCATCGCCGTCAGTGCCATCCGAGTATATGATGAACACGTCCGAACTTTTCCTCGTCGCGATGCTGGTCATCTTCGCCCTGCCCTGGCTGGTCTGGCGGTTGGGGCGCACCGATGCCTGGGCGCCGCTGGTCGTCGTCCAGATCGTTGGCGGCATCCTGCTCGGCCCCGGCGTGCTCGGGGCGGCGTTTCCGGCGGCGCACGCGGCCGTGTTCACGCCGGCGGTGATCGGGGCGCTCAACGGCGTTGCCTGGTGGGCGGTGATGATGTTCGTCTTCGTCGCCGGGGTGGAGCTCGACCTCGGCGAGGCCTGGACGCGGCGCCGCGACACGCTCGTTACCGCCGGTCTGGCACTGGCGACGCCGCTCGCCGCCGGCAGTCTCGCCGCGGCGCTGTTCCTGACCGGGCCGCAATGGCTGACGCCGGTGGCGGCGCCCTGGCAGGGCGTGCTCGGCATCGGCATGGCCTGCGCGGTCACGGCGCTGCCGATCCTCGTGCTGTTCCTCGACAAGCTCGGCATATTGCGTGCGCCACTGGGCCAGCGGGTGCTGCGCTATGCCAGTCTCGACGATATCGCCATCTGGGGCGTGCTGGCGCTGATCCTGCTCGATTGGCAACGGATCGGCCGGCAGCTGGCGTTCGTGGCGGCATTCGCGGCGACGGCGCTGCTGGTCCGGCGCCTGCTGGCGCGGGCCGATGACGGGGATCGCTGGCCGCTGGCGCTGATCTGGCTCGCCGCCTGCGGGCTTGGCGCGGACTGGTCGGGCCTGCACTTCATGGTCGGCGCCTTCCTCGCCGGCGCGGTGCTCGACAAGGCGTGGTTCGGCGAGGCGCGGCTGGACGCTTTCCGCGACACCATCCTGTTGACGGTGATGCCGGTATTCTTCCTGTCGACTGGCCTGCGCACCGGCTGGGAAGCCGGCGGCGTTTCGGTATTCGCAGCGGCGGCGCTGTTGCTGGCAGCGAGCATCGGCGGCAAGCTCGCCGGCGTCGCGCTGGCGGCGAGGATCGGCGGCTGGCGGCGCGGCGAGGCCGGACTGATCGGCTGGCTGTTGCAGACCAAGGCGCTGATCATG
>JAIXZK010000406.1 GCA_027489695.1 Sphingomonadales bacterium | reverse complement strand
TTTCAATCCGGGAGATGATTGTCGCCTTGGGATGATATTTCGACAGCAGCGGCGCATATCTGGCGAGCAAGGCGGCACGTCCCGAAAGGTTGGGCTTGGTGTCCGGCCCGAGATCGAAGATTTCGACATCGTCGGCGTAGAAGGATGCAAAGGCATCCGCATCGCCCCTGTTATAGGCTTCGACCTGCGACTGAACGATAGCGGCGGGCGTGGCCGCTTGCGGAGATTGCTGCGCATTCGCCACCGCAGGCGGGAAGGCGGCAGCAAGCGAAATAACGAGTCCAATCACACGATATCCACGCATCTGGCGCTTCCCCTGTCGCTGACGTCTGGTTGATTGCCCCGAATGCCAACAGACCGCAAACACTGCCGCAAGTAGGCGCGAGCATCGGCAATCGGTTTCCGCTGCGATATCGAACGTTCCGGGTAAGGGACGAGCAACAATCGCGGGTCTGGGGCCTCAGGCCCCAGCCGCCAGAGGCCATCTTTCTCACTTCCTCTATCCTGTGCCAGAAAGGCTAGGGAGGATGTCGCCATGAGTGCCGAGATCGACAGCTACATCGCCGCGCTGCCGCCGCTGCGGGCCGAGCGGCTGGCGGCGCTCAGGGCGCTGATCCACAGTGTTGAGCCGGGGGCGGTCGAGGGGTTCGACTGGGCGATGCCGGTGTTTCGGCTCGGCGAGCGCTGGGTCGCGGTGGCGTCGAAGAAGAGCTACATCAGCGTTTATCTTGGCTGCGAGGCGCATGCGGCGGCGGTGATTGCCAGCGATCCGAAGCTGAAGGGCGGCAAGGCCTGCGTCAACATTACCGACCGCGCCGAACTGCCGCTGGCGGCGCTGGCCCCGGCGATTCGGCGGGCGTTAGACCAAGATGGCTGATCCCGGGGCGCCGGCGTTCGTCCTGGCGGACTTCCTGCCCTATCAGCTGTCGCTCGCTGCCAATGCCGTGTCGCGCGCGGTGGCGGAGGGCAGCGGCTATGCGGCGCGCTTCGGCCTCAGCGCCGCCGAATGGCGGGTGCTCGCCCATGTCGCTGCCGCCGGCACGCCGAGCCAGGCCGAAGTCGCCAGCCTCGCCGCGATGGACAAGATGACGATCAGCCGCGCGGTGACCTCGCTCGGGACTCGCCGCCTGCTCGATCGCCGCCGCGACCCCGGCGACCGCCGCACCCTCCGCCTGTCGCTGACCGAGGAAGGCGCGCGCGTCCACGACCATGTCGCGCCGCGGGCGCTGGCGGTCGAGGCGCGACTGCTGGCGGCGCTGTCGGATGACGAGGCAGCGACGTTGCGCCGGGCGCTGGCGACGCTGGCGGGGCTGAGCGCGCCGCCGGCAGCTGGGGGCTGAAGCCCCGGCCCTCCGTACACTGGCATTTTGCCGGTTGCGGAGGGCGGCACCGCACCGCTTCGCCTCATTTTGGTCGGTGGTCCTGCTTCAGGGCAGATGGATTGACCCGCAGCGCAGGGATCTCTATTTCGTCTTTATGCGAACTAGCGAATCAGATCTGCTGCTCCGGCTGAAGGCGGTCGCAAGCCCGGTCCGGTTGGCCATCCTCGGTGATCTCAAGGCGCCGACGATCAACTATCCACCGCAGGTCGATGGCGATCCGGTTGCGGACGGCATCTGCGCCGATTTCATCCGCGAGCGCCTTGGGATCGCCGCCGCCACCGCGTCGCGGCACCTGACCCTGCTGACCGATGCGGGGCTGCTGATCGCGACGCGGAAGAAGGGCTGGACCTTCTATCGCCGCGACGAAGACGCCTTGCGACGCCTCGCCGCCGACCTCTCCGTCAGCCTTTAGGACCCGTCATGCCGAGCCTCGACTACCTGCACGTCGATGTCTTCAGTTCCGGCCCCTATGGCGGCAACAGCCTGCCGGTCTTCTACGATGCCCCGGAACTGACCGCCGCCCAGATGCTGACCATCACGCAGGAGTTGCGGCAGTTCGAGGCCATCTTCCTGCGTATTACGAGGGAGGATCGGGTGGTGTCGGCGCGTGTGTTCGACCTGTTCGAGGAACTGCCGTTCGCAGGGCATCCACTGGTCGGCGCGGCGGCGGCGCTGGAGCATGTTTTCGGTTCCGCGGCCGGCCGGGATTGGACTCTCGATCTCGCCGGCCGCGCTGTTCCCGTCACCGTGGAAGCTCGACCAGGCGGCTATTCGGCGACGCTCGATGCTGGTGTCGCCGCGTTCCTTGACGACGTCGATGCGCACGGCGAGGTCGCTGGCGCCTTTTCTCTCAGCGGGACCCGGCTTCATCCATCCTTGCCGCTGCAGGTGGTCAGCACCGGTCTACGCTATCTCATCGTCCCGCTGCGACCCGATTGCATCAGGCAGGCCCGGGTCGCGCACGACCTGAGCAGGCTCCTTGCAGGTGTCGGCGCGCAGTTCGCCGTCCTGCTCGATCCCGACGCGTTGGAAATCCGTCATTGGAACAATGACGGGGTGATCGAGGATGTTGCGACCGGTAGCGCCGCGAGCGTCGTCGCGGCCTACTGCGTCAAGCACGGTCTTGCGCCAAAGGGACAGACGTTCGCGCTCGCCCAGGGGCGGTTTGTCGGGCGGCCGAGTCGTATTGATGTGCGGGTTGACGAGCCGGCTTCCGGCCAGCTGTCCGTCAAGATCGGCGGGCCGGTGACTGTGCTCGGCCGCGGCACCCTCAACGCGGCGCCCGCTGCGTCATGATCGTCAGGACCTGGAGTGGCCGCGTGCCACTGACGCACGGGGACGGCTTCCACGCGCATCTGCTGGCAACGGGCGTCGCCGATTACCGGAGCCACCCTGGATGCGTCGACGTCCGGATGTGGCGGTCGAGCGATGGCATGGCGGCGACATTCACGCTCGTGTCGCTCTGGACCGACATGGCGGCAATCCGGGCCTATGCCGGCGACTGCCCCGAAACGGCTGTTCTCTATCCCGAAGACGGTCGCTTCGCGCTCGATCCCGATCTGAGGGTCGAGCATCACACGCTGCTGCTCGCGGACCCGGCGGTCGCTCGATGACGGCAATCCGAATGGTCGGCGCCGAGGAACTGCGCACGGCGGTGAGCTTCAAGGATCTGATCGAGCCGATGGCGACGGCGTTTCGGCAGTCGAGCGCCGGCGAGGCCCAGAACGGGCTCATCGTCATGTTCCCCGGCGACCGCCCCACGGATGGCGACGTCTATGTCAAGACCGGCGTGCTGCGCGGGTCCGCAATCCACATCGTCAAGGTGGCGCCGTGGTTCGCTGCGAATGTCGCGCGAAACATTGCACAAGGTGGCTTTGTCGCGGTTCTCGACAGCCTGACCGGACACGTCCGCGCGTTGCTGAGCGACGAGCACTATCTCTCCGACATTCGCACCGCGGCAACGGGTGCGCTCGTGGCAAGGCTGTTGGCGCCCGAGCGAATCGAAACCGCCGCCGTGCTCGGGACAGGAGTCCAGGCCGAGCTGCAATGCCTGGCGCTCCATGGCGAGCGTCCGTTCCGGCGCCTGCTGATCTGGGGCCGCGATGTCGCGAAGGCGCAAGCGCTTGCCGAGCGGCTGCGGCGGCGCCTGCCGGAAACGGCTTTCGAGATAGAAACCTCCGTGGCAACCGCCGTTGCCAGCGCTGAGGTGTTGATCACCGCCACACTCGCCCGTGAGCCGCTCGTTCGTGGTGAGTGGCTCCGCCCCGGTCAATTTGTGCTCGCCGTCGGGGCCGATGATCCAACCAAATGCGAGCTGGATGCAGAGGCGCTGTTGCGGGCGCGCGTCTTCGTCGACGCACGAGATACCTCGGCGGCCAATGGCTGCGTGCATCACGCGGTTCAGGCCGGGCACTCACTCGACGCGCTCGTGACAGCCGAGCTGGGCGAGGTGCTGACGGGCGCCGTCCCAGCGCGAGCTCACGCGGACGACATCGTCGTCGTCAAGCTGGTTGGCATCGGCGCACAGGACGTCGTGGCGGCGCAGATAGCGCTGGATCGGCTTGCAGTGCCATAACCGGACCTGATCTGTTGCTCTTGCATGCCGCTTGCCGCAAGAGGTAACATCTGTTACGAATGGCGCGTCCCCAAGGAGACTCGACCATGGCCACCGCCGCGCCGATCGTTGTTGATGACAAGCCGGGCAATGACCTCGGCCTCGATGGCTTCGAGTTCGTCGAGTTCACCGGGCCCGATCCGGAGGCGCTTGCCGGGCTGTTCGTGGCGATGGGGTTCACCCATGTCGGGACGCACCGGTCGAAGAACGTCCGGCATTATGCCCAGGGCGGCATCAACTTCATCCTGAACATGGAAACCGCTGGCCAGGCGGCGGAATTCCGCAATGCCCATGGGCCCAGCGCCAATGCCATGGCCTTTCATGTCGAGGATGCCGCCGCTGCCTTCGCCGAAGCCGTGAAGCGCGGCGCGACGCCGGTCACCGGCCCGGTCGGGCCGATGGAGCTGAACATCCCGGCGATCGAGGGGATCGGTGGTTCGAATCTGTATCTCGTCGATGATTCGGGTGGCCGGCAGATCTATGACATCGATTTCGTCGCGGTGCCGGGCGCCGGGCGGGACGACGCCAGTGTCGGGCTGCACACGCTCGATCACCTCACCCACAATGTGAACCGCGGCCGCATGGCGCATTGGGCGGAATTCTATGAGCGGATCTTCAACTTCCGCCAGATCCGCTATTTCGACATCGAGGGCCAGTCGACGGGGCTGTTCTCGAAGGCGATGACCGCCCCCGACGACAAGATCCGCATTCCCTTGAACGAAAGCCAGGACGAGCACAGCCAGATCGAGGAGTTCCTGCGCGCCTACAAGGGCGAAGGCATCCAGCATATCGCGCTCGCCACCGACGACATCTTCGCCACTGTCGACAGGCTGCGCGCCAACGGCATCCGTTTCCAGGACACCATCGACGCCTATTTCGACCTGATCGACAAGCGGCTGCCCGGCCATGGCCATGACGTCGCCGAAATGCGCAAGCGCCGCATCCTGATCGACGGCGCCCCGGAAACCGGCGGCGGGCTGCTGTTGCAGATCTTCACCGAGAACATGGTCGGCCCCATCTTTTTCGAGATCATCCAGCGAAAGGGCAATGACGGTTTCGGCGAAGGCAATTTCAAGGCACTGTTTGAATCGCTGGAACTGGACCAGATCCGCCGCGGCGTGATCCCGGCGAAGGGTGCGTAGATTTAAGTATTTGCCTCCGGCGGCTGGGGCCTGAGGCCCCAGACCCGCAATCGATTGTTTCCTGCCTTGCAGGCGAAGCTCGGGGACGCCGCAGAAAACGAAATGGGGTCTGGGGCCCAAGGCCCCAGCCGCCGGAGGCCACTTTCTCTTTTGGCTCTGACAAGGGAACAGCGACGATGCGCGTTCAGCCCGACGATCATGGCGAGACAGCGCTGGAGCCACAGCCGGCAATGATGACTGGCTTCGGCAATCATTTCGCCACCGAGGCCCTCCCCGGCGCGCTGCCCATCGGCCGCAATTCGCCGCAGCGGCCGGCGTTCGGGCTTTATGCCGAGCAGCTTTCGGGCACCGCCTTCACCATGGCGCGCGCCGAAAACCGCCGGTCGTGGCTCTATCGGCTGCGGCCTTCGGCGAGCCATCCGGCGTATGCGCTGGCGCGCGATGCCGCCGATGCCGGTCAGCCCGCCGGGCCGAACCGGTTGCGCTGGGACCCGCGACCGCTGCCCGAGACGCCGACGAACTTCCACGATTCGATCCTGCCGATGCTGTGGAACGGCGATGCCGACGCAATGACCGGCGTCACTTTCTCGACCTATGCCTGCACCGCCAGCATGGGCAATCAGGCGTTCTTTTCGGCCGATGGCGAGATGCTGGTCATCCCCGAACAGGGGGGCCTGATCCTGTTCACCGAAATGGGCGTGATCGACCTCGAGCCGCTGCAGATCGCGCTGATCCCGCGCGGGGTCCGCTATCGCGTCGCGCTGAAGGGCGCTGCTGCCCGCGGCTATCTGTGCGAGAACCATGGCGCGCCGTTCCGCCTGCCCGATCTCGGCCCGATCGGATCGAACGGCCTCGCCAATCCGCGCGATTTCGAAACACCGCATGCCTGGTTCGAGGATCGCGACGAGCCTTTCGAGCTCATCCAGAAATTCGGCGGCCGGCTGTGGACGACGACGCTCGACCATTCGCCCTTCGATGTCGTCGCCTGGCACGGCAATCTGGCGCCGGTCCGTTATGATCTGCGCCATTTCAACACGCTGGGCAGCATCAGCTTCGATCACCCCGATCCGTCGATCTTCACCGTGCTGACCTCGCCGTCCGACACGCCCGGCCGCGCCAATGCCGATTTCGTCATCTTCCCGCCGCGCTGGCTGGTTGCCGAAGACACGTTCCGCCCGCCCTGGTTTCATCGCAATCTGATGAGCGAGGCGATGGGCCTGATCGCCGGCGCCTATGACGCCAAGGCCGATGGCTTCGCGCCCGGCGGCATCAGCCTGCACAACCGGATGAGCGCGCATGGCCCCGATGTCGCCAGCTGGCGCGCCGCGACCGACGCCGTGCTGGCGCCGCAGAAGATCGCCGATACCATGGCCTTCATGGTCGAAACCGCCCTGCCGTGGCGGGTTACCGATTGGGCAATGGCGCGCGCCCAGCCCGGCTATGATGCGGTGTGGGACGGCATCCCCAAGGCGCGTATCGGCTGATCCGGCACGCTGCGCCGATTGCAGAATGCAGTCGCGCATTTTGCAATGCGCTTGCTTCGACGCAAAATGCACTTCGGCCGGTTGATATTCTCCTTTCAGTTTCAACAAGATAAGTTTGGCACGGTTTTTGCTGATGATGCGGCATCGGGGCAAGCGGGCCCCTATGAGCCAGGGATATCATCGTGACTGTCGCCATCATGGGGAATGCGTTCCCCCTTCCTTACCGATCGCTGCTGACGGCCATGGCCGCCGCCGATCGCCTCGCCAAGCCGACGAAGAAGACGTCGCCGGCAGCGGCGCTGCTGTTTGGCACGCTCGCGGCCGCAACGCTGGCCACCCCGGCCAACGCCGTCTCGCCCTTCGACATCCGCTTCGAATCCGAAGCGCCGGGGCTGCAGCGGACCACCGCCCGGTTCAATTTCGGCGGCGTTGAAACCTTCGACAGCCGTACCAATGGCACCGGTCGCGGCTTCACCACCGATTTCGGCACCAGCGGCGCCATCACCGGCACCTACAGCAATGTCGAGATCAGGTCCGCCGACCAATATGGCGGCGCCGGCGGCAGCGGCAAATATGCCGTGACCTTCACCAGCACCGGCTACAGCCTCGACCTCTCGTCAACGCTGAAGGGCGGTGTCAACTATTTCGGCTATTGGCTGTCGGCGCTGGACTGGGGCAACACCGTCACCTTCTACACCAAGGGCAAGTCGTTCTTCGTCTTCGATCCGCAGGACGTTCGCGACGCCCTCGCCAAGACGCCGAACCCGCCGGCCTATTTCGGCAACCCGAACGCGCCCTTCCTGGGCCGGAACCGCGGCGAACCCTATGTTTTCGTGAACTTCTTCCTGGACAAGGGCACGTTCGACAAGATCGTCTTCGCCGAAAGCCCGCTGAGGGGCGGCTATGAGTCGGACAATCACACCGTCGGCAACTTCCTGACCAAGGGCACCGGCACCCAGGTCGTCGTCGGCGACGTGCCCGAACCGGCGGTCTGGGCGACGATGCTCGCCGGCTTCTTCATGGTCGGCGCCGCGCGTCGCCGGGTGCAGGCCGTCTCGGCCTGAGGCAGCAAGGAAGGGTGCCGCCGGCGCCCTCCGGCTGCGCTTAGGGTGACGGGCCTCAGGCCCCAGACCTCATCTAGATGGGGTCCGACCAACAAAATGGGGTCTGGGGCCCACGGCCCCAGCCGCCGGAGGCATAGCTTCTACGCCGTCCGAAATGCGTTGGTGATCGGATAACGCCGGTCGCGGCCGAAGTTGCGGCCGCCGATCTTCACCCCCGGCGGCGCCTGGCGGCGCTTGTATTCGGCGACATAGAGCAGCCGTTCGATGCGCGCGACGGTGGCGGCATCAAGGCCATCGGCGATCAGCTCGGCAGCGGCGCGTTCCTGCTCGATCAGCCCGATCAGGATGCGATCGAGCAGCGGATAGGGCGGCAGCGAATCCTCGTCCTTCTGATTGTCGCGCAGCTCCGCCGTCGGCGGCTTTTCGATCACCCGCTGCGGCATCACCGGCCCCGCCGGGCCCAGCGCCAGCCGCGGGCGGTTGGCATTGCGCCATTCGCACAGCCGGAACACGGTCGTCTTGTAGACGTCCTTCAACACCGAATAGCCGCCGGCCATGTCGCCATAGATGGTGGCATAGCCGACGCTCATCTCGCTCTTGTTGCCGGTGGTCAGCACCATCGGGCCGAACTTGTTGCTCAGGCCCATCAGCGTCAGGCCGCGCACCCGCGATTGGATATTCTCCTCGGTGATGTCGGCGGTGCGGCCGGCGAACAGCGGTGCCAACATCGCATCGAACGCCTGCATCGCCGGCTCGATGCGCACCGTGTCGAGCCGGCAGCCGAGCAGGTGCGCGCATTGGGCGGCATCGTCCAGGCTGTCCTGGCTGGTATAGGGCGACGGCATCATCACGCACCACACCCGGTCCGCGCCCAGCGCATCGACGGCGACCGCCGCCGACAGCGCCGAATCGATGCCGCCCGACAGGCCGAGCACGACGCCCGGAAAGCGGTTGCGATTCACATAGTCGCGCAGGGCGACCAGCATGGCGTGGTAGATGTCGGCCGGATCCTCGTCGCGCGGCGTGATCGTGCCCGGATCGCAGCGCCAGCCATTGCCGGCGCGCGTCCACACCGTCGTCGCCAGCGCTTCTTCCCAATCGGGCAGCTGCCAGGCGAGGCCGCGATCGGCATTCAGCACGAAACTGGCGCCATCGAAGGCGAGCTCGTCCTGGCCGCCGACGCGGTTGAGATAGACGAGCGGCAGGCCGGTCTCCCCGACCCGCGCCACGGCGAGCGACAGCCGGCGATCATCCTTGCCGACTTCGAACGGCGAGCCATTGGGCACGATCAGCAGTTCGGCGCCGGTTTCGGCGAGGCATTCGG
>JAIXZK010000274.1 GCA_027489695.1 Sphingomonadales bacterium | reverse complement strand
GCACCGGGATCAGCGTGTACGCCGCATGATGGCCCTCCGGCGCCATGCTGGGGGCGGTCCGCGTCGGAATGTGCAGATATTGCGAGAAATCCGGCCCCAGGATCTTGCGATCGAAGATGTCGGTCAGCAATTCCTCGTAGCGTGGCCCCAGGATGATATTGTGGTGCTGCAGATCGGGGTCGCCCTCGGCCTTCTTGTAGCCGAAGTAGATCACCATCAGCGACATCGACTGTTTGCGGAACTTCACCAGCGCATCGCGATTGATGCGGCGATGCGCCTTGTCGATCAGCTTCATATAGGTCGTGCCATAATCGGCGTTGGAAACGACCACATCGGCGGCGATCGTCTCGCCCGATTTCAGCGTCACGCCGGTCGCGACCCGCTTGCCGCCGCGCTTGACCACGTCGATCGAAGCGACTTCGGCATTGACCTGCACGACGCCGCCCATTTCCTCGAACTTGCGGACCAGCGCCGTGACCAGCGCGCCGGTGCCGCCGCGGGCATAGTGAATGCCCCAGGTCTTTTCGACGAAATGGATCATCGCATAAATCGCCGGCACCTTCATCGGATTGCCGCCGACCAGCAGGGGTTCGAAACTGAACACCTGGCGCATCTTGTCCGACTTGAAATATTTCTTGATCAGCGAAAACAGCGGCTGCACCGCGCCCAATTTCAGCAGATCGGGCACCACGCCCAGCATCTGGCCGACATTGCCGAAATAGGTATAGCCGAGCTCGAGGAAGCCGCGGTTGAAGATCGCCCGCGCCGCTTCATGGAATTCCTCATAGCCCTGCAGATCCTCGGGCGCCAGGCGGGCGATCTGCTCGCGCACCCGCACCGGATCGGCGTCATAATCGAAGAAAGTGCCGTCATCGAAATAGATGCGGTAAAAGGGCAGGATCGGGATGATCTCGACATAGCGGCTGGTATTCGGCCCGCCGCTGACGCCCGAGGTGATGCGCTTGTCATCCCCCAGCACATGCGCCGGGAAATCCGGCTGCCCGAGCATCGCCTGGTCCTGCTCCAGCGCGAACAGCTCCTCGATGAAATGCGGCACGGTCAGCACCGTCGGCCCCATGTCGAAGGTGAAGCCTTCCGCCCGCCGCACATAGGCGCGGCCGCCGGGGGCATCGAGCGCCTCGACGATACGGGTCTGAAAGCCGAGGCTCTGCAGGCGGATCGCACAGGCGATGCCACCAAAGCCGGAGCCGATGACGATTGCGGTTTTTCGCTGCTGTTCCATCGGAGGGGGGTTACGCGGTTGGCCGCCGCAATTCAAAGCCGAATGTGTCGCAGCAGCGATCCCGCCATCGCGGTCGTCACTTCAATCCCAGCTCGTAGCGGATCAGCGTGGAGGCAGCGCGCCCCACCGGCAGCGGCGGCCGGCCGCTCAGGATGCGCCGCCAATCGGCCAGCCGCGGCTGCGCGGCATAGAAACGCCCGACAAGGTCGTCGCCATGCTCATAGAAGCGTTCGAGCACGCGATAGCGTTCGTCGGGCAAGGCGGCGAGGAACAGCATGCGGTTGAGCAGCCGGTACATCCAGCGCTGCTTCCAGGCGCGCACGCTATGGTCGCGCACCGCCCGATAGATCGTCGCCGAATCAAGCTTGCCGAGCGAGGCCACCAGATCGGCGGTGCGCACCGCATCGGGGAAGCTGTAGCCGGTCACCGGATGGAACAGCCCCGCCGCCAGCCCGACGCGCGGGATGCCGGGGGCGCCCTCGTCCCAGAATTTCTCGATATCGCCGCCGATGCCGAGCGGCAGGATGCCGACCTCCTCGCGCACCACCCGCGTGATCGTCCAGCCCTGCGAGGCGGCATAATCGGCCAGGTGCCGGCGCAGCAGTTCCGGCGACAGGTCATTGCCATCCGAAAAATAGGTATCCTCGATCAGCACCGTCTTCGGCCCGAACGGCAGCGTGTAGACGAAGCGATAGCCATCGAGCTGCGGCACCGTCGCATCCATGATCACCGGCCCGGTCAGGCCATGCGGTTCGGCCAGCTCCACTTCCTGGCCCAGGAACTTCTGCCAGCGCAGGTCGAGCGCCGTCGTCGGCCCCTGCCCGCGGCCATCGATCACCCCGCCGGCCTTCAGCACGCGCTGGTCGGCGAGCGTCACGCTGTCCGCCGATACCGCGACGATCGGCACCCCGGTGATGATGCGCTCCGGCGGCAGCGCCCGGGCGATCGCCGCGGCGAGCAATTCCGACGTCGCACTGCCATAGCCGGCGCCCAGGTCGCGGCGATGCGCCGGAAAGCGCACTTCATAATGGTCCCAGCGATGGGCGAAGAGCTCCTTCGTCCATTCGCGCTGCACGGCGTTGATATCGTCCCCGAACGACGACCAGGTGTGATTGCCGCCGATCGCCGGCCCCTGTTCGATGATGGTGACGCGCACTTCCGGGCGTTGTTGCGCCAGCCGCAGCGCGATCAGGCCATTGGCGAGGCCGCCGCCGGCAAGGATGATGTCCTGTTCCACAATGCCGTCATAAGCAGACGCGAGCGCCAGCGCAAAGCCGCGCTGCGACGCCGGGGTGTCGCAACATCGCCGCACCATCCTTGCGGCAATTGTGCCGATCGCTGCTTTTGCGTATCTGTCTTACGCAAATCATGTCCCCGATGGGAAACGCCACGATGAACGCCCCGGTCCTGTCCTTCGTGCCCGCCGATCTGCCCGAACCGACGTTCGAGGATCTCGCCCATCTGCCCGGCATGCAGCCGGCGCGCGTGCAGATGCTGCGCACCATCAATTTCCTGAAGGACCCGCTCGGCCGCAGCCAGCAGATGGTCGCCAGCTATGGCCGCGTCTTCCGCCGCCAGGATTTCGGCGGCTGGGGCGTTTCGCTGATCGGGCCCGAGGCCAATGAGCTGGTCATGTTCAACAAGGATCGGATTTTCTCGAGCGCGCTCGGCTGGAACCCGGTGCTCGAAAACCTCTTCCCCAATGGCCTGATGCTGAT
>JAIXZK010000423.1 GCA_027489695.1 Sphingomonadales bacterium | reverse complement strand
GTCTCGCCACTTGCGGGTGATGCCGTTGAAGGTTTCGGCGCGTTCGGGAACCAGAAGGAGGAACTGGTGTGCCGCCGGGCCGCCATTGATCGCGCGACAACAGACATACGCCCCGGCCTGCATATCCACCTCCCCCTTAACCGGTCGTCAATGTGTCATGGCTTCAACTGGCTCGCCAGCGCCTTGCGGGTCTTGTCGCCATAGGGCGGCTTGAAGCCCGCGAGGCCAGCGACGTCCAGCTTCGGCTGGGTGTAGACCGACTTCTTGTGGCTGAATTCCTTGAAGCCATCATGGCCATGGTAGCTGCCCATCCCCGCCGGACCGATGCCGCCGAAAGGCAGTTCTTCCGCCGAAATGTGGAAAATCACGTCGTTGACCGTCACGCCGCCGGATATCGTGCGGTCGAGCACTGTTGCCACCTCGGCCTTGTCCTCGCCGAACATGTAGAGGCCGAGCGGCCGGTCGCGGCCATTCACTTCGGCAATCGCGCCATCGATGGTGGCGTAGGTGCGGATCGGCAACAAAGGCCCAAAGATCTCGTCCTGCATCACCGTCATCTCGTCGGTGGCGCCGCGGATGATGTGCAGCGGCATCTTGTTGGTATTCTGCTTCGAAAAATCCTCGCCCGCAGGGTTCACCACCACGACATCCGCCCCCTTCGCCCGGGCGTCGGCGACATGCGCTTCCAGCCGCTCGCGATGCCGGGCGCCGAGCACCGAGGTGTAATCCGGGTTGGCCAGCATCGTCGGGTACATTTTCGCCGTCGCTGCCTTCAGGCCTTCGACGATCTCGCCCTCCTTCTCCTGCGGCACCAGCATGTAATCCGGCGCCAGGCAGATCTGCCCGGCGTTCATCAGCTTGCCCATCGCCACCCGCTCGGTGGCGCGCGCCACATCCGCCGAGCGGCCGAGGATGGTCGGCGACTTGCCACCAAGCTCCAGCGTCAGCGGCACCAGGTTCTTCGCCGCCGCGGCCATGACATGGCGGCCAATGCCGGTGCCACCAGTGAAGACCAGGTGATCGAACGCCAGCTCGCTGAACGCCTTGCCGGCCTCCGCACCGCCAGTGACGACGGCGATTTCGGTTTCGTCAAAGGCGCCTGCGAACAACTCCTTCATCAATTGCGACGTCACTGGCGTATATTCCGACGGCTTGATCATCGCGCGATTGCCGGCCGCCAGCACGCCGGCGAGCGGCGCGAAGGTCAAATTCACGGGGAAATTCCAGGGGCTGATGATGCCCACCACGCCCTTGGGCTGGAATTCCACCCGCGCCTTGGCGCCGAGCAGCGCCAGCGGGAAATCCAGCGGGCGTTTTTCCGGCTTCATCCAGCCATCGAGATGCTTCATCGCATGTTTCAACGGCTTCACCGAGGCCATGATGTCGGTCATCATGCTGAGCTCGGTCGAACGATGGCCGAAGTCCTCGCTCATCGCCGCGCACAGGCGGTCGCGGTGATCGAGCACGATGGCCAGCGCCCGCCGCAACCGGTCCTTGCGGATCGCCGCCCCGACCGGCAGTTCGGCGGTGAAGGCCGCCCGCTGCCGCGCCAGGATGTCCTGCATCGCCGCGGCATCCCGCGCATCCCAATCCGCCGTCCGTGCCAGCGTCGCCATCGCATCTCTCCCCAAATCCCAGGGGGACACGCTAGCCGAGCGCCGAAGCCGGGGGAAGTCCACCATCCCCGGCGGTGCCATCTGCTCCTTGCAATTCCCCGGCCGTCCTACACGGCGCGCGGAAGTTCAGTGGAAGTTCACTCGGTTTTCGATGATGAAATTCCTATAGGAACCGCCGAAATGTGCCGATTCCAATTCCCCGAGCCTAGCCCGAACGGTGGGGTGTAGGACAGGGGTTTTCGCGGGAAGCCGTGCCTCCGGCGGGCAGGGGCCGAGCCCCTGCACCCTCTCTTTTCTCCCCTCCCGCATGCGGGAGGGGTCGGGGGTGGGAAGTGCCTTAAATCATTTGCGGTCGTTCACCTTGATGCCAATCCCATCTCTGGCCATTCACACCGCTAGCTTACCCTCAGCCCGTTCTGGCCAACCAAAGTTACGTGCCGAACTGCAACTCCGTGAGGCCGCTACCGCAACTATGGCTTGCATAAATTCGTGAGAATACTAATCCTCTGTGACCAGAACACGGATTCAGTGATGAACGATTTTGAACAGCAGCCTTTCGCGGATGCCGAGTTTATCGAAAATCCCGAAACACGTTGCCCGTGCCTTCTGCTGCTCGATGTTTCTGGCTCGATGTCGGGCCAGCCCATCGCGGAACTTAACGAAGGCTTGGCGCAGTTCCGCGACGAATTGAACCAGGACGCGCTGGCCGCTAAAAGGGTTGAAATCGCCATAGTCACTTTTGGGCCGGTCGAGGTCAAGCACGACTTCACGACAGTTGACAGGTTCTTTCCTGAAACGCTGGTGCCGACCGGGGCAACGCCTATGGGCGAGGCGATCAAGCGCGGCCTCGATCTGCTCCGCGAGCGCAAAGACCGCTATCGGGCCACAGCCACCAAGTACTACAGGCCTTGGGTGTTTCTCATCACCGATGGCGCTCCGACCGATAGCTGGCAGAGCGCAGCGCAGCTTGTCCATGCCGGCGAGGAACGCAAAGAATTCATGTTCTATGCGGTGGGCGTCCAAGGTGCTGATATTAAGATACTGAGCCAGATTGCGACCCGTCAGCCGCTCATGCTTAAGGGTCTCGCCTTCCGTGAATTGTTTGCGTGGCTTTCCAGTTCACTCAGTTCGGTGTCGCAGTCGAATCCCGGTGATGCCGTTCCGTTGGTCAATCCCCAAGCGCCAGATGGCTGGGCGGTCGCGGGCTAGAACTTTGTGGAATGGCGGTGGGCTGCGGCCTCTGAAATCGGTACCTCGCACATTCGCTTAGGGACGCGAAAGCAGGACGCCATGGCTTGCTTTCGCGCGAATGAGGCGCTTTGCGCTATCGTATGCGACGGGGCCGGGTCGGCGGAGCATGGCGGGGAGGGCGCGTCTGTCATCTGCCATACACTTACCGACGCGCTGCGGCGGCACTTCCGACAAGGCGCGG
>JAIXZK010000391.1 GCA_027489695.1 Sphingomonadales bacterium | reverse complement strand
GCCGCTGTCGATGCGGGCCTATGACCAGCTGCTCAACCATCTGGCGCGCGACCACAAGGGCGGCCCCGCGGTGCTGCCGGTGTTCACCATGGTCGATCGCCGCAAGACGCTGCACCGCGCCAACGTCGACGCGGCGCCCGAGCGCCCCGCCATCCCCTATGCCGCCGCCATCGAGAATATGGCGGCAACCCAGACCCCGGTGCTGGCGAAAGCCCCGACTTCGGCCGCCGGCAAGGCGCTGGCGGGGCTGTGGACCGATGTCGAGCGGGTGCTGACGGGGCTGGGATAGCGGGAAAGCACCCCTCCCTCCCCGCAGGGGAGCGGGAGAGGCTTTGCCCTACTCCGCCGCCTGGCGCTCCGGTGCCGGCAGTGCCTTGACCTCCGCGGCGCCCCGCCACGAACGGATGCGGGCGTTGACGCCCTCGATACCGAGATAGACCACCGGCGTGATGAACAGGGTCAGCACCTGGCTGACCACCAGCCCGCCAAGCACGGCAATGCCCAATGGCTGGCGCAGTTCGGCGCCGGCGCCGATGCCGGCGGCGAGCGGCAACGCCCCGGCCATGGCGGCGAAGGTCGTCATCATGATCGGGCGGAAACGCTTCTGCGCTGCCTCGCGGATGGCGTGCGCCGGCGTCCAGCCATGGGCGCGCTGCCCGGCGAGCGCGAAGTCGATCATCATGATGGCGTTCTTCTTGACGATGCCGATCAGCAGCACGACGCCGATGATGCCGATGACATCGAGGGGCATGCCGAACAAGGTCAGGAAGGCGACGGCGCCGATGCCGGCCGCCGGCAGGCCGCTGAGGATGGTGATTGGGTGTGCAAAGCTTTCGTAAAGCACGCCCAGCACGATGTAGATGACGACGATGGCGGCGAGGAACAGGATCGGCATCGTCGCCGTCGAGGCTTCGAACTGCTGGGCATTGCCGCCGAAGGCGCCGGAAATCGATGCCGGCTGGCCGAGATCGGTCGCCGCCTGGTCGATCAGCGGCTTGGCCTGCGACAGCGCCACCCCCTTGGCGAGGTTGAAGGAGATCGTCACCGCCGGCAGCTGGCTCTGGTGCGCGACAACCAGCGGCGCGCCGCCGATGCTGACCCTGGTCACCGCCGACAGCGGCACCGGCGTTGCCGGCAGGCCGTTGCTGCCGTTCGATCGCACCAGCAGCTTGCCGATACCGTCCGGCGTCATCTGGTCGGCGGCGCCGATTTCCATGATCACCTGATAGCTGTCGACATCGGTGTAGATCGTCGAGATCTGCTGGTTGCCATAGGCCGAATAAAGCGTCTGGCGGATCGCCGCGACCGGCACGCCCAGGCGGCTGGCGGCGTCGCGATCGATCTCGACCATCGCCTGGCGGGCGCCGCGCTGATAATCCGAGGAAACATCCTCGAACCCGGGCGTCGCGCGCAGCTTCGCCTCCAGCTTCGGCGCGAACTCGTACAGCGTCTCCTTGTCGACCGCGGCCAGCGTGTATTGATAATTGGTCGAGGAAGCGCGCCCGCCGAGCTGCAGATTCTGCGGGATGTTGGGATAGGCGGCAAAACCCGGGATGTTGGCGAGCTTCTTGCGCAGCCGCGCCTGCACGACTTCGGCCGAATCACGTTCGGCGCGCGGCTTCAGCGGCGCGAACATGCGGCCGCGGTTGGTCGATTCGCCGCCACCGACCACCGAATTGACGCGCAGCACGGCGGGATCGGCACGCACGATCTTCGCCACCTGGTCCTGCTTCTTCAGCATGTCGTCAAAGCTGGTATCGGCCGGCGCCTCGGTGCCGATGAAGATCGATCCGGTATCCTCGGTCGGGAAAAAGCCCTTGGGCACGGCGATGAAGCCCCAGATGGCGACGCCAATCGAGACCACGGTCAGCACGCCGACCAGCCGGGCATGGCGCATCGTCGCGTCGAAGCCGCGCATATAGGTGTTCTGCAACGCGCCAAAGGCGCGGGTGGAAACGCGCGCCACCCGGCCGCCCTCGTGATGGCCTTCGCGCAGCACCCGCGCCGCGATCATCGGAATCAGCGTCAGCGACAGCACGGCGGACACCGCGATGGCGATGGTCAGCGTCACGGCGAATTCGAAGAACAGCCGACCGATGACGCCGCCCATGAACAGCAGCGGGATGAACACCGCGACAAGGCTGATCGAGATCGAGATGACGGTGAAGCTGATCTCGTTGGCGCCGGTGACGGCGGCGCGGCGCGGCTTCTCGCCATCCTCGATATGGCGGACGATGTTTTCGAGCACGACGATGGCATCATCGACGACGAAGCCGGTGGCCAGTGTCAGCGCCAGCAGCGACAGATTGTCGAGGTTGAAGCCGAACAGATACATGCCGGCAAAAGTACCGACCGCGGCGATCGGCAGCACGATCGCCGGCACCAGCGTGGCGCGGGCGTCGCCGAGCACCAGATAGATGACGAGGATGACGAGCAGCGCCGTGCCGACCAGCGTGATCTGCGCGTCGAACACCGATTCACGCACCGATGCCGAACGATCGATGAGGGTGGAGATGCGCACCGAAGGCGGCATCGCCTCGCTGATCGACGGAAGCGCCGCCTGGATCTTGTCGACCAGCTTGACGACATTGGCGCCGGGCTGGCGGGTGACGGCGACGATCAGCGCCGGCTCACCATTGACCTTGGCGCCGCCGCGCAGCTGTTCATAGCTGGCAAAGACCTTGGCGAGGTCGCGCACCCGCACCGGCAGACCATTGCCGGCCGAAACGATGATGTCCGCGAACTCCTTCGGCGCTTCGAGCACGCCGCTGGCATCGAGGATGTAATTGCGGTCGCCGCCGGTGATCGAGCCGACTGGCGTGTTGCTGTTGGCGGCGGCGATGGCATCCGAGACATCGGCAATGGTCAGGTTGCGCGCCGCCAGTGCTTGCGGATCGAACTGGATGCGGATGGCGAAGCGCCGGCTGCCATAGGTCTGCACCTGGCCGGCGCCGGGCAGCGTCGAGACGCGCGGCACCATCAGCGTGTCGACCAGGGTCTGCAGGTCGTTCAAGGGCCGCGTCTCGTCCTGGACGACGAGCAGCAGCACCGGCTGGTCGGCGGGATTGACCTTGGTGAAGGTCGGCGGCGCCGGCAGTTCGCGCGGCAGCCGGCGGGTGACGGCGGACAGCGCCGACTGCACGTCGAGCGCGGCGGAATCGATGTTGCGATCGAGCTCGAACTGGACGGTGATGTTGGTCGATCCGGTCGAGGAGGTCGAAGTGATCTGGTCGATGCCGGCGATGGTCGAAAGTTGCCGTTCGATCGGCGTCGCCACCGACGATGCCATGACGCCGGGGTTGGCGCCGGGCAGGCTGGCCTGGATCTGGATGGTCGGCAGATCGACTTCGGGCAGCGCCGAAACGGCGAGCTCGCGATAGCCGAACAGCCCGGCGAAGACGATCGCGAAGCTGAGCAGGATGGTCGCGACCGGCCGCTCGACGAAGAGGCGGACGACCCCCATCAGCCCCCCACCGCCGGCACATCGGCGGAGCGGCCTGCGGTAGGCGCCGCCGCGTCATTGGCGGCGCGGACCGGCGCCGCACCGGGCCGGAAGCGCACCTTGTCCCCCGGCTTCAGCTTGGACAGGGTATCGACGACGATGCGTTCGCCCGGCGACACGCCGCTGGCGAGATAGACCCGCCCACCGGCACGCCCGGCGACACCGACATCGCGCATCATGATCTTGCCGTCGCTGGCCACCGCCCAGACGAAGGGCGCATCACGGCCGACCTGCACCGCGGCTTCCGGCAGCGCGATGCGCGGCTGCGGCGCCGCCAGCGGCAGGCGGATGGTGACGATGGCGCCGGGCCACAGCTGGTCCCCGGCATTGTCGAACTGCGCCTTGGCGGCGACGCTGCCGTTGCCGGGATCGACATTGTTGTCGAGGAAGGCGAGCCGGCCGCTGGCGATCGGGGCCGTCGGCGCCGCTTCGCCCTGCACGCTGGCGGTGACGGTGACGCCCTGCTGCATCGCCATGCGCACCGCCTGGATGCGGTCGGGCGGCACCGGGAAACGCACCTGGATCGGGGAAAGCTGGTTGATGGTCACCAGCGGCAGTGCGTCACCAACACGGACATTGGCGCCGAGGCGGAAATTCAATTCGCCGGTGCGGCCGCTGACCGGCGCGCGGATGGTCAGGAAACTCAATTGCGTTTCGGCCGCCGACACCGCGGCGACGGCGCTGGCGATGCTGGCGCGGCCATTGTCGGCAGCGGCCTTGCGGATATCGAGATCGGCGCCGGAGACGAAGCCGTTCTTCACCAGCTTGGTGGCGCGCTCGTAATTCGCCGTCGCCTGCAATGCGGTCGCCCGCGCCCCGGCGAGAGTCGCCTTTGCCTGGGCCAGCGCGGCACGGGCGTTGCGATCGTCGAGCTGCATCAGGATCTGGCCGGCGCGGACGAAATCGCCCTCGCGAAAGGCGATGCGGATGATCTCGCCATCGGCGCGGGCGCGGACGGCGACGGTCTGCAGCGGGGTGACGGTGCCGAGCGCTTCGAGCTGCGGCGCGAAATCCGAGGCGCTGGCCAGCATGGTGCCGACGAGCGGCGGCGGACGCTTCCGCGCGGCGGCGGCCTTCTCGCCACCATCGCCGCAGCCGGCGAGGGCCAGCGCCGCCAGTGCCGGGGTGGCGACAATCAGGGTTCGGAAAACACGCATCAATCGTTCACGGCTCTCATACGTTGTGGCGCCGGCAATCACCCGCCGCCGACCTATACAACCCGCAGGCCCGCCAACAAGCGCAGGTGCAAGCGAAAAACCGGCGCCGCGCAATCTTGTCGCGGCGCCTGTGGCGACTGTCAGGCGCGCAGCCGCCAGCCGGAACGCAGCACGCGATAGCAGACGAGCCAGAGCAGCATCACGACGACAAGCAGGATTATCGCGCCCTGGAGCAGCAAACCATCGGATCGACCGATGAATCCACTGCGAAACCCGTCGATCACGTAGAAAAACGGATTGGCATGGCTCAACTGGCGCAGCAGCGGATTGACCCGATCGATGGCGTAGAAAGTTCCCGACAACAGGGTCAGCGGCTGGATGACAAAATTCGTGACGGCGGCGGCATGATCGAATTTGTCGGCCCAGACGCCGGTCAGCACGCCGAGCAGGGCCAGCATCGTCGCCCCCATGGTGCCGAAATAGAGCACCAGCAGCGGTTCGCGAATCGGCACATCGACCCCCGGCGCCAGCAGCATCACCGCCCAGACGGCGATGCCGACCAGCCAGGCGCGCGTCACCGCGCCGGCGACATAGGCAGCGACCAGCTCGCCAGCCGAAAGCGGCGGCATCAGCACATCGACGATCGAACCCTGCACCTTGGCGACGAGGATCGACGAGGAGGAATTGGCGAAGGCATTCTGGATCATGCCCATGACGATCAGGCCGGGGCCGAGGAAATCGGTATAGGGCACGCCGAGCACGCGCGTCTGCGCCCGGCCCAGCGCCACGGCGAAAATCACCAGGAACAGCAGCGTGGTGATCGCCGGCGCCCAGACGGTTTGCAGTTGCACCTTGAAAAAGCGCCGCACCTCCTTCAGATACAGCGTCTTCAACCCCTGCCAGTTGACTGTCGCGATGACGACCACGCCCGGTTCCGGGTGACGGGCGCCGGCGGGAGCAGCAGCGACGGCGGGGGGTTCGGGGTGCAGCATGGCAGGGCTTTACCGCCGCGATGCCGCCGCCGGCAAGTCACGCGGCGGCAACCTGGCCGTCGCGGGTGCAACGATTTTGGTCCGGAATATCCGGGCGGGGAATTAGCCTGTGTGGACTGACGAACGCATCGCCCTGCTCAAGGACAGCTGGGAATCCGGAATGACCGCCAGCCAGATCGCCGAAAAGCTCGGCGAAGGCGTCAGCCGCAATGCCGTGATCGGCAAGGCGCACCGGCTCGGCCTGAAGTCGCGGCCGTCGCCGGTGAAGGGCGGCGAGGAGGAAGCGCCCGCCGCGCCCGCGGCCGCCACGCCGGCCCCGGCCGCCGTCGCCACCCCTGCCCCGGCGCCGACTCCAGCCGCGCCGCGCGCCACGACGCCGCGCGCCGCCG
>JAIXZK010000311.1 GCA_027489695.1 Sphingomonadales bacterium | reverse complement strand
GCCGAGGAGGCCCGCGCCGCCGCCACCGCCGCCGAACGCAGCCGCCATGCCGAACGCGTGCGGCAGTTGGTTGCCGACGGCACGGCATCGGCCGCCGAGCTCGACGCGGCGCTCGCCGAAGCGGCGACGGCCCGCGCCGCGCTGCGGGTGACGGAGGTGCAGGTCCGTCAGGCCCGGCGCGAGCGGACGCTGGCCGAACTGCGGGCGCCAGCCAATGGGGTGGTCGCGGCGCGCCCGGCCCTGCTTTCGGCGATGCTCGCGCCAGGCGCCCCGGTTGTCGAGATCGAAGCCGATGGCGATCGCCTGGTCAGCGCGGCGCTGCCGGCGGCCGCCGCTGCCCGGCTGAAGCCCGGAACCACAGTAGCCTTTCGCCACGCCGGTGCCATGGGCGAAGCGCGGCTGATCGGGATCAGCGCGCGCGACAATGGCGCCGGGGGCCGGGTCGCCAGCTTTGCCATCATGGCCGGCGCGCCGGCGCCGGGCGCAACGGTCGAACTGATGCTGCCAGGCGGGGCGCCATCCGCCGCTGCCCGCGTGCCTGTCTCTGCCGTCCTCGAAGGCCGCGATGGCCGCCAGACCGTGCGTGTCGTCGGCGCGGGCAATCGCTTGCGCGATGTGCCGGTGCGCCTGCTCGGCCTCGTTGGCGGCAGCGCGCTGGTCGCGGGTGGGATCGCCGCCGGCGATCCGGTCGTCGCTGCCGGCGGCGAATTCCTCGAGGCCGGCCTTGTCGTCCGCCCCCATCCCGCCGCGCGCTGAAGCCGGCGTCGCCCCACCCAGGATTCACCCCATGTCGATCACTGCTGCGGCCCTTCACCGGAGCCGCTTTACCCTTGTGGCTGCCATCGCCCTTTTCCTGTCAGGGCTGGTCGCGCTGCTCGACTTCCCGGCCACCGAGGAGCCCTTTGTCCAGGTCCGCGCCGCCACGGTCGAGGCCTATTTCCCCGGCGCAACCAGCGATCGGACCGAACAGCTGGTTGCCAAGCCGATCGAGGAGCGGCTGCGAGAAGTGGCCGAGGTCAAGACGATCGAGACCATCGTGCGGCCCGGATCGGTGTTCATTTCGGTCACGCTGCACGATGGCACCGCGGCCAGCCGGTTGCCGGCGATCTGGCAGCGCGTGCGCGTCAAGATGGACGAGGTGCGCGGGCAATTGCCCGAGGGGATCAGCGCCATCGTCATCAATGACGAGTTCGCCCGCGTCGCCGTGCGCAGCCTGGCGCTGACCGGCAAGGGCTATAGCGCCGGCCAGCTGCAGGACTGGGCGCGGATCGCCCGTGACCGCTTGCAGACCGTGGACGGCGTCGAGCGCATTTCACTGCACGGGGTGCGCGAGGAACGGGTGTTCGTCGATCTGGCGCCGGCCAGCCTGGCCGCGGCCGGCCTGTCCTATGATGCGGTGGCGCGCCATCTAACCGAGCGCAACATCGTCGCCACCGCCGGCGAGATCGATACCGGGCGGCGGCTGCTGGCGCTGGAGCCGAGCGGTGACCTCTCCGGCGTGGCGGCGCTGGCAGCCGTCCCGATCCCGCTGCCGGGCGGGCGCAGCCTGCCGCTCGGCGCGCTCGGGAGCATCACCCGCCAAGCCGCCGATCCGCCGCAGACGGCAGTTGTCGTCAATGGCCAGCCGGCGGTGGTGCTGGGCATATCCATGCGCTCGTCCCTGAACGTGCTGTCCTTTGCCGAGCGGCTCGATGCCCGGGTCGCCGAAGTCGAACAGGCGCTGCCTGCCGGCATGCGGCTGACCACCATCACCGACCAGTCGCAGGTGGTGGCGAAGGACCTGTTCAAGGTCGGCCAGACCTTCCTCGAGACCGTTGCCGTCGTGATGCTGGTCGTCGTGCTGTTCCTAGGCTGGCGGGCCGGCCTGGTGACCGGTGTGATCGTGCCACTGACGGTGATGGGCACGCTGATCATCATGCGCCTCATCAGCATCGAGCTGCACATGGTCTCGATCGCCGCGATCATCATTTCGCTGGGGCTGTTCGTCGACAATGGCATCGTCGTCGTCGAGGATTATCAGCGCCGGCTGGCGGATGGCGAAGCCGCCGATGTCGCCGCCGAAGCCGCGGGCCGCACCATGGCGGCGCCGCTGCTGACCTCAAGCCTCGCCATCATCTTCGCCTTTGCGCCGCTGGCCGCCGGCACCAGCGACACGGCCGAATATATGCGCAGCCTGGCCATCGTCATGGCGATCACCCTGCTGCTGTCGCTGTTCCTGGCGCTGACCGTGACCCCGCTGATGTCCCGCCACTATGCCGGTGCCCATGACGCTGCTCACGATCACCAGGGCTGGCTGGCCCGGGTCCGGCGCTGGTACGAGGCCAAGGTCGGCTTCATCGTCAACCGGCCGCGCATGATCGTGGCGGCGATGGTCGGGCTGCTGCTGGCCTCCTTCGCGATCCTTGCCAGCATCCCGCCGCAACTGCTCGCCGCTTCGGCGCGGCCACAGCTGCAGATCCCGGCCGAACTGCCGGCCGGCGCCTCGACGCGGGCGAGCTATCGGCTGGCCGCCGACATGTCCGCCATGCTGGCCGACCGGAAGCGCTTTCCCGAGCTGACCGGCAACGCCATCTACGTCAACGACGGCGGCCCGCGCTTCATCCTCAGCCTCAACCCGCCATCGCCGGCGCCGCATCGCATCTATGCGGTGGTCAATCTCGCCAAGCATGCCGATATCGAAGCGACGCTGGTCAAGCTGCGCGAGACCCTCGGCGCCCGCTTCCCGGCGGCGCGGATCGAACCCAAGCGCTTCTCGCTGGGCGTGTCCGAAGCCGGCACGGCGGTGTTTCGTCTCGCCGGCCCCGATCGCGCCGAGCTGGAGCGCGGCGCGGTGGCGCTGAAGCGGGCGCTGGCCGCCATCCCCGGCATCACCGACCTTCGCGACGATGCCGAAGGCCGCATCACCCGGCTGGTGGTCGATATCGATCATGCCAGGGCGCTGGCGGCCGGCGTCTCGGCCAATGCGGTTGCCCGCAGCCTCGAAGCCGCGACGGCGGGCCTGCCGGTCACGGTGCTGCGCCAGGGCGATGTGCTGGTGCCGGTGGTGCTGCGCGGGCCGGAGGAGGCGCGCACCGCGCCCGAGCGGCTGGCCGCCCTGCCGGTGTTCGGTGCCGAGGGCAGCGTGCCGCTGGGCCAGATCGCCAGCGTGCGCCTGGCCAGCCAGCCGAGCGTGCTGATGCGCCGCGATCAGAGCCCCGTGATCACCGTGTCCGCGCACCACCCGACGCTGGCCTCGCAGGAAATCGTCGATCGCGTCGCGCCGGCCGTCGCGCGGCTGGCGCTGGCGCCGGGCCATGCGCTCGAACTGGGCGGCGAAATCGAGGAAAGCCGCGTCTCCAACGAAGGCATCGAGCGCTATTTCCCCATCGCGCTGTTGGGCATGGCGGCGCTGTTCCTGTGGCAATTCGGCTCCATCCGCAAAACCGCGATCATCATGACCTCGATCCCCTTCGTGCTGATCGGCGCCTCGCTGGGGCTCAAGCTCAGCGGCGAGGCGATGAGCTTCACCGCCACCCTCGGGCTGCTCGCGCTGGCCGGGATCATCGTCAACAATGCCGTGCTGCTGCTCGAACGCATCCAGGAGGAACGCAGCGCCGGCCTGGCGCTGAACGCGGCGGTGGCGACGGCCGCGGCGGTGCGCCTGCGGCCGATCGTGATGACCAAGCTCGCCTGCATCATGGGGCTGGTGCCGCTCTATCTGTTCGGCGGCGAGCTGTGGCGGCCGATGGGCGCCGCCATGATCGGCGGCCTGGCGCTCGGCACGCTCATCACCCTTGTCCTCATCCCGGCCCTCTACGCGCTGCTGTTCCGCGAACGGCAGGTGGTGGCCGCAGCCTGACGGAAGCCCGACCATGACTCGTTCCCTTTTCACAACCCTCGCGCTCGGCGCGTTGCTTGCCGGCTGTGCAGGTGCGCCGCCGCCGAAACCCTTGCCGACGCCGCTCTCAGCGCAATGGAGCGCCGCCGATCCGGCGCTGGCCAGTGGCGAACTGCGCTTCGATTGGTGGACGGCCTATGGTTCGGCCGATCTCGATCGCCTTGTTGCCACGGCGCTGGCCGCCAATTTCGAACTGGCCGCCGCCGATGCCAATCTGAAAGCCGCCGGCGCCCTCGCTCGAGAAGCGCGCGCGCAGCGGCTGCCACAGGGCGGTGTCTCGGCCAGCGTGCAGCGCCTGCGCGAGCCATCGGCCACCCAGCCGCCGATCTTCCGGACTCCGGAGGCCTTTCCCGACATGACCATCGCCAGCTTCGGCGGCGATCTGTCGTGGGAACTCGATTTCGTCGGAGGCCGTGCCAAGTCGGCACGGGCGGCGCTGGCCGACGCCCAGGCGGCGCGCTGGCAGCGCCGGCAGGTCGAAGCCGCCGTCGCCGCGCAGGTGGTGCGGGCCTGGCTGGATCTGGGGCGCAGCCGGCAGCTGGCGGCGGTCATCGACCGACGGCTCGCGGCGCTGGACAGGCTCATCGCCATGGCACGCTCGCGCATGGCGCGTGGCGGCGGCACCGCGGCCG
>JAIXZK010000407.1 GCA_027489695.1 Sphingomonadales bacterium | reverse complement strand
TTGCCGGCGATCCAGCCGGTTTCGGAACCGGGCGCGACGGTACCCGAAATCTTCTCGCGGCGATGCTCGACCCCGAAGGCGAGGCCGATATCATCGACCCAGCCATTGGCGATCTTGGTGTTGAAGTTGAGGGCGAGGACGTCCTGCTCGAAATTCTGCACGCGGCTCGGCCGGCCGCTGACATAGTCGATCGCTGCCGCCGAATTCACGCCGATGCCCATGCGGTTGTAGGGCACGCAGCCGACGGCGAGCGGATCGGTGCTGCCGTCGCGCGTCACCCGGCAAACGATCTGGCCGCTGCTGTTCAGCACCGCGTCCTGAGCATAGCGGATCTGCGTCTGGTTTGTCGCAACGACGTTCTCGAAGCTGCGCGTCTTGCCCTTCTGGTAATAGCCGTCGAAATTCCAATCGAGCTTGAACAGATCGAAATTGCCCTGGAAGCCGATCAGATAGCGCTGCACCTTGCGCTCGTTCTCGCTGAGCCGGGTCGGCAGGTCGGCGTTCCAGGTACCGAGCGTGAAGCTCGTCTGGTTGGCCGCCTGCAACCGCGCCCGCACCGATGCCGGGACGAAGGGGTTTTCGGTGCGGATGGTGACATTGGCCTTGTCGGTGCCATAACCGCCGCCGTTGGTCGACTTGCTGCGGTTGTAGGTGACTTCGGCGAAGACCTCGAAATTGTCCCAGATCTTGTAGCTGGCGCGGCCGAAGATGCCCTCCATGGCTTCACCCGGCTGGATCGACGTGCCGAAATAATGCTGGCTCTGCCGCCAGTCGCCGCCGATCGTCCAGGGGCTGTTGTTGAGCCGGCCGGCACCATAATCATAGGTGTTGACGGCGCCGCCGGGGCCAAAATAGGTGCCGCGCGCCACGCCCGAGGTGATGATGCCGCCGCCGGTCAGCGTGTTGAGCCCCGATTGCTCCGAAACCAGCAGCTCGGGGGCGCCATTGGTGGTGGTGTAATAGGGGTTCTGCGTCAGGTGGACGCCCTGTTCGGCCCATTTCCGCGGCGCGCCGAGCACACCATCGCGACGCACGAAATCGCCACTGACCAGGATGTGACCGCGACCGCCGGCGAATTCGAGACCGCCGGTCAGCGAGATGCGATAGTTGGTGTCGTCGCCATAGGTCGTCTCGCCGGCGCTGAATTCGCCTTTCAGGCCCTTGAAGTCGCGATCGAGGATGAAGTTGACGACACCGGCGACGGCGTCCGAACCATAGACCGACGACGCGCCGCCGGTGACGACTTCGACGCTCTTCACCAGACCTTGCGGGATGGTGTTGACGTCGACGGTGCCGGTCGAGGTCGAACCGACCGAACGCTTGCCGTCGAGCAGCACCAGCGTACGGGTGGAGCCGAGGCTGCGCAGGTTGATGGTGTTGACGCCGACAGTGCCGGCGCTGAGGTTGCGCTGGCTGTTGGCCGGCGTGACGGAGCCAGCGACGGACGGGATCTGGTTGACGAAATCGGCGATGTTGGCCGGTGCCGCCGCCTGGATGTCGGCGGTGCCGATCACGGTAACCGGCGTCGGCTGATCGAAGCCGCTGCGCGTGATGCGCGAACCGGTGATGGTGATTTCCTCGGATTCATCGCCAGTGGCGGCGGCGGTGGTCGCCGGCGGCAGCTCGGCCGGCGGCGGCGCCGCCTGCGCATAGGCCGCGGACGCGCCGGTCAGCAGCAAGGTTCCGAGCAGCGCCTTGCGGGCGCACGATGGCTGACGAACGAAAACGCGCATAAAGACCCCCTGTGGCCAAAACACTTGCCGCTTTCACCGCCCCGGCGCTTTGGCCGTGTTGCGAAAAAAGCCCGCTATTGCTTCAGCGCGTTAGAAACCGCGCGTCCCTGCCCCATAATCGACCCTGAAGGTATCAGCCGCGGGAAGCGCGTCAACAAAGCGCGCGACCGGCAACCAATGTAAATCATCGGTAGGTTATAGCTTCGGGCTATGGACAGGGCGGCGGGAAGCGCCACCCTGGAAGCGGCGCGCGGCGCGGCGGCGCGGCATTTCCGGACGGCGACGGCCAACAATCGGTGCGATTCCACGACGGAATGGCGACAACAAGGGCCTTTTTGCGCTGCTTTTGGATAAGTTCGTGGGCATGGCATCCCTGCTTGCAATGGTGCTGCCAAAGGCCGGCGGGGTGCCCGAATCTTGCCCCGGCGCTGCCCCGGCGCCTCTTGCCATCGCCGGGAGCATCGTCTTTCATGAGTCGGGCGCGCACCGGCGACCATCGCCGATCCGCCTTTGCAGACATTGGGGGTCCATGATGACACACAGGTTCGCGCCGCTGCTGATCGCGGCCTTGCTTGTCGGCACCGCGCCGATGGCCAACGCCCAGGGCTATGACTCGTCGCAATGGTCGGGATTGCACTATCGCAATGTCGGGCCGTTCCGTGGCGGCCGGGTCACGACGGTGACCGGCGTGCCGACGCAGCCGCTGACCTTCTACATGGGCAGCACCGGCGGCGGCGTCTGGAAGACCACCGACGGCGGCCACAACTGGGTCAACACCACCGATGGCCAGCTGCCGGTCGGCTCGATGGGCGCCGTCGCGGTGGCCGAGAGCAACCCCGACATCGTCTATGCCGGCACCGGATCGTCGAAGATCCGCAGCAACGTCTCGATCGGCCGCGGCATCTGGAAATCCACCGATGGCGCCAAGACCTGGACCTTCATCGGCCTGCGCGACGTCGGCCAGATCGCCACCATCCGCATCAACCCGACCAACCCGGACGAAGTCTTTGTCGCCGCCTCCGGCAACCCGTTCAAGGATTCGAAGGAGCGCGGCGTTTATCGCAGCCGTGACGGCGGCAAGACCTGGACCAGGATCCTCTACATCGACGAACGGCTCGGCGCCGCCGATCTCGAGATGCAGGCCGGCAACCCCCGCGTGCTGTTCGCCTCGATGTGGTACGGCCGCCGCAAGCCCTGGACGATCACCTCGGGCAGCATGGATGGCGGCATCTACAAGTCCAGCGATGGCGGTGACACCTGGACGAAGCTTGGCGGCGGCCTGCCCACCGGCCTGTTCGGCCGCTCCAATGTCGCCGTTTCGGCGGCGGCGCCCGATCGGCTCTATGCGCTGATCGAGGCCAAGCCCGGCCATGGCCTCTATCGCTCGAACGACGCCGGCGCGACCTGGAGCCTGGTCAATGGCGAGGACCGGCTGATCACCCGGCCCTTCTATTACACCACCCTGGGTGTCGATCCGAACAATGCCGATCTGGTGTTCGTCGGCAACGAAGGCTGGTTCAAATCGATCGACGGCGGCAAGACCTTCAAGCCACAGGGCGTGCCGCACGGCGACAATCACGACGTCTGGATCAACCCGCGCAACTCGCAATTCCTGATCCAGGCCAATGACGGCGGCGGCAATGTCTCGATGGACGGCGGCAAGACCTGGAGCACCCAGGCCAACCAGTCGACATCGGAACTCTATCAGGTCGCCACCGACAACCAGTTCCCCTATCGCCTCTATGGCGCGCAGCAGGACAATACGACGGTGATCGTGCCGTCGCAGGCGCTGGGCGACGGGCAGGATTACCGCATCGGCCCCGGCTGCGAAACCGGGCCGTCGATCCCCAAGACCGATGATCCGATGATCGTCTATGGCGGCTGCAAGGGCCAGTTCAGCCGGCTCGACCTGCGCACCAACGGCAATGAGGCGCAGTACTGGGTCGGCAGTGAATCGCTCTACGGCAATGATCCGAAGAATCTGCGCTACCGCTTCCAGCGCGTCGCGCCGATGGACGTTTCGCCCTTCGATCCCAACACCGTCTATTATGGTTCGCAGCACGTCCATCGTTCGCGCGATGGCGGCGTCAGCTGGACGGCGATCAGCCCCGACCTGACCGCCAACCCGCCGGAAGGCCAGCTGGCATCGGGCGATCCGATCACCCGCGATGCCACCGGCGAGGAAGTCTATTCGACCGTCTATGCCATCCGCGAAAGCGCGCTGAAGCGCGGGCTGATCTGGAGCGGTTCCAACGACGGGCTCGTCTATGTGACGCAGGATGACGGCAAGACCTGGACGAATGTCACGCCCAAGGGCCTGCCGCCCGGCGGCCGCGTGCAGAACATCGAGCCCGGCCTGCGCGCCCCCGGCACCGCCTATATCGCCGTGCACCGCTATCTGCTCGGCGATTTCGCGCCCTATCTCTATCGCACCGAGGATTACGGCAAGACCTGGACCAAGCTGACCGACGGCCGCAACGGCATCGCCGCCGACGAGCCGACCCGCGTCATCCGCGAAGACCCGGAACGGCCGGGCCTGCTCTATGCCGGCACCGAATTCGGCCTTTATGTCTCCTTCGACAATGGCGCGCACTGGCAGGATTTCCGCATGAACCTGCCGGCGGTGCCGGTCACCGACCTCCGGCTCGCGCATGGCGACATGGTGCTGTCGACCCAGGGTCGCGGCTTCTACATCCTCGACAATCTGTCGGTGCTGCGCCAGCTGCCGGCGCCCGGCACGCCGGCGACGCACCGCCTCTACAAGCCGGTGAAGGCGATCCGCATCAATGCCAGCGGCGACAAGGGCTCCGATCCCAAGGAAGGCCCGGAATATGTCCTGCCCGGCGCCCAGATCGATTATTTCGTCGCCCCGGGCGCGGCGACGCCGGTCAGCCTGACCATCCGCAATGCCGCCGGCGCGGTAGTGCGCCGCTTCTCCAGCGACGGCCCGGCCGCCGCGGGCGGTGGCGGCGGCGGTGACGAGGATCTCGGCCGCTATCGGCCGGTCTATCCGAGCAAGCTCGATGCCACGCCCGGCATGCACCGCTTCACCTGGGATCTGCGCTGGTCGGGCGAGCCGGTTGCCGGCGGCGCGCCGATGCAGCCGGGCGGTGGCCGGGTGCGCAGCCCGGCCGGGCCGGTAACCCCGCCCGGCAGCTACAGCGTCGAAATGACCATCGGCGGCGTCACCCAGACCCAGCCGCTGGAAATCGTCGAGGACCCGCGCGTGCTGGCCAGCGGCGTTACCCTCGCCGACCTGACCGAACAGTTCGAGCACAATATGCGGGCGCTGAAGCTGGTGCACGATGGCGCCGCCGCGGTGGCACGCGTGCGGGCGGCGCAGGCGGCGCTGAAGACCAGCCCCGATCCGGCCAGGGCGCAGGCGGTGCAGAAGATCGCCGATCAGCTGCTCACCCCGCCGATCCGCTACAGCCAGCCGGGCCTGCAGACCCATATCACCTATCTCTACAGCGAGACGGGTGGCGCGGATCAGAAGGTCGGGCGCGATGCCGCCGAGCGCTATACCGAGCTGCGCGGCAAGCTCGACGCGCTGGTTGCCGAGCTCGATCGCGTGCTCGGGCCGGTGCAGACGGCGGAACCGGCGCCGGCCGCCAAGCGCGACGCCGGCCGGTGAGCGGGCGGCGCGGGCTCGGCCGGCAGGTCGCGGCGCGCGCCGCCGCGGTCG
>JAIXZK010000224.1 GCA_027489695.1 Sphingomonadales bacterium | reverse complement strand
TGCGATCCCCCCCGGTCGAGCGTCGTCATGGTCAGCGAAACCCGGCGCGAGGGGCCGGGCCTTTTTGTGGAAGTGCACCCGATGCCTTCATCCGCATTTGCCCTGCAGCCGCCGCCGGCCTGGCCGTGCCGGCCCGATGGCAGCAACCTGCCCGTCGCCCAGTGGAGCGCCGGCCAGCGTGCCGCCTTCATCCGCGGCTTCGCCCCCGGCCTGATCGCCGTGGCGCCGCCGCCGGCCGCACCCGCCGGCGCCGATTCCAACGCCGCCGAGCCATCCGCGCTCCAGCAGCTGCGCGCCCGCCGGCTTGCCCGCGAAGGATCGGCGCGATGATCGGCCTGCCCCAGCTCGACCAGCTGCCGGCGCTGGCCAGCCTGCCGCCAGATGGCTGGCGCCACCATCTGCGCGCCTGGCTGCACAGCCTGCCCGATGGCTGGCGCCTGCCGGTCGCCGATTATGTGCTGTACGGCGATGAACCGCCGCCCGCGCTGAAAGCCGCGATCGAGAACGATCTTGCCCGCGCCATCGTGCCGTTGGCCGATGAAGACGTGCCGCGCCTGCGCAACCTGATCGCCATCCTCACCTGGAACTGCCCGGCCGAATGCTGGGGTAGCGGCGTCGCGGTGGCGGACTGGATCGGCCGCGGCGGCGTCTTCGGCCCGGCGCCGGCCTCGGCCGCCGCTGCCGCCCCGGCGGAAAGGCGCGCGGCATGAGCGCCCGCCTGCCCCCGGTGCCGGATGGCATCCTGTCCGAACGCCAGCTCGTCGGCGAGGAAGAGCGGCTGAAAGCGCGCGGCCTGACCGTCGAACAGGCGATGGCCGACCTGTGCCGCATCCTCGCCCATTGCGAGGGTGACTTCCTAGGTGCTCGATCGATCGATTGCGGGCGTGTGCTCGAAATTGACAAGTACCAGGCCCTGAACGTCGTGAACCGCAAGCTGCCGCTCGGTCCGAAGCTGCTCGATGCCATGTACGGCGCAGAGCCCGGCAGCACCCTGAACGATGACTGGCTCGCCGAGCCGGCCGATTGGGGCCCGATCCGGCCGCACCATTGGGTCGGCGATGACGACGATGACGCGGCGCCCGCCGCCGCGCCGGTCGCCGCCGCCGTTGCGCCCGCCCCGGCGATCGTTGCGCCGACCCCGGCGGCGGTTGCGCCGGCCCAGACGGCGGCTCCGCCCGCGCCGCCGGCGCCCGTCGAGCTGGCCATTTCGGCCGCGCCGGGGAGCAGCCGATCGCCGGTGGCGGCGGACGGCTATTCCGTCCAGGGCGATGCAGCGCCCGCGCCGGCGCCGAAGACCATCGCCGACATCGCCGCGCGCGTCGCCGGCAAGCCGCTGGCCGAGGCCGCGCGCGAGGTTGCCGAGATCCGCGCCGACGATGCGATCGCGGTCGGCGACCGGCAGCCGGCGCTGGTGCCACCCGGTAACCCGGAGGCCGCGGCGCCGTCCGAGCAATCCGATTGCAGCTGTGGCGGGCGAACGACCATCGTCATCAACCCGGTGGCGCTGCCCGATCTGCCAACCATCCGCGCCGTTCTGCGCGACGGCCTGCTGCCGGCGGCGGTGGCGATGCAGCCCGACAGCCCGATGCTGCCGGCGATCGCGGCCATCGACGGCCAGATGCACGCCGTTTTCGCCCAGGTCGCCGCGCTGATCGACAAGGCACAGGCGCTCGGCACCGCCCGCACCATTTTGCTCGAGGCGGCATGATGGCCGAGGAACAGCCCACGGCCGCGCCGCAGCGCGCCTGGATCGACGGGTTCGGCACTTTCGTCCGCAATCCGGAAAAGCTGCGCCCCGCCGTCGCCCAGCTGCTCGCCGCGTTCGATGCCGGCGTCGATGATGCCGCGCTCGTCTACCTCCTGTCGCGCACGCAGCAGCTGCGCGCGGCGTTCGGCGACTCCTCGGCCAGCACCCTGTTCAATCTGGCGCGCCGGTCGCTAGTCGCTGCCGAAAGCAACGCGCACGAGCGATCGGCGCTGTCGCAGCGGTACGAGGCGGCGGCGATCCTGCTGCTCGGCCTGCACGCCGCCGGTCGCGAAGCCGCCGCGGCCGGCGCCGTCGCCGACCAGGTGACGCCATGAACCCGCCGCGCCCCATCCGGCCGCGGCGCGATCGCGGCATGCCGGTGGCCGGCAACCGGCCCATCCCGCGCGAGGTGATCATCAATCCCGAGGCCGATCGCCAGCGCCGCAACGGCCGGCGCTGGGGCCTGGCCATCCTCGCCGTTTCCGTTGTCGTCGCCGGCTACGGCTACGGCGGCCTGTTCAATTTCTGGTGAAGGAACCCCCGATGCACCCCACCCTTTCGAACTGGACGATCACCCGCTCTGGCGCGGCCATGACGATCGTCGGCCGCGATACCGCCGGCGACACCGTGAAGCTGACCGATGTCGCGCAGGTCAAGATGACCGAGACCGGCCACATCGAAGCCCGCAGCGCCCGCGGCGTCTGGCACCTGGCGCTCGCCGCATGACGGACAATGTCAGCGCCCAACAGTTGCAGTTGTTCATCGAGCGGATCGAGACGCTGGAAGAAAAAAAGACGGGCATCGCCGACGACATCAAGGATGTCTACGCCGAGGCCAAGGGTACCGGCTTCGATCCGAAGACGATGAAAACCCTGATCCGCCTCCGCAAGATGGAACGCGCCGAACGGCAGGAAGCCGAGGCGCTCCTCGAAACCTACAAAGCCGCGATCGGATTGGAATGATG
>JAIXZK010000013.1 GCA_027489695.1 Sphingomonadales bacterium | reverse complement strand
GCGTCGAACCTGCCGCTGCGCGGGAAGCCCGTCGGCGGCAACCGCCCGGCGCTGCCGCGCGGGCCCTTCCAGAAGCCGAGATCGGCTTCGCTGCGCGTCCGGCCGCTGTCGCCGCCCATCGCCCAGCTGAGGCCGTCGGCGAGCTTCAGCGTCCGGATGTCGCTCATGCCGCCGTCCTTGTAGCGTTGCAGGCCGACGCCTTGCCCACGCGCCATCACCGGCAGCTCATCCAGTCCGAACACCAGCAGCTTGCGATTGTCGCCGATCACCGCGACGGCGTCGTCGCCCTCGCCAATGGCACGCACCGCCTTCAGCACGGCGCCGGGCCGCGGCACCATCACCTGGCGGCCCTTGCGGGTTTCGGCGAGGATATCCGCCGGCTCCACGACAAAACCTCGCCCGTCGCTCGATGCCAGCAGCAGGCGCGTGTCCGGCCGCATCACTGCGAGCTGCACGATCTCCACCCCTTCCGCCAGGTCGATCATCAGCCGCAGCGGCTCGCCGAAGCCGCGGCCGCCGGGCAATTTGTCGGGCGCCAGGCTGTAGAAACGGCCATCGGCGGCGACGACCATTATGCGGTCGGTTGTGTAAGCGTGGAAGGCAAAGGCCGGGCCATCGCCTTCCTTGAAGCGCAGCGCCTCGCCGGCGGCGAGATCGGCATGGCCCTTCAGCGCCCGTATCCAGCCCTTCTGGCTGGCGACGATGGTCAGCGGTTCCTTGTCGATCATCGCCTCGATCGGCACATGGCGCACCGCCGGCGCGGCGGCGATATCGGTGCGGCGGCGGCCGAGCGGCGTGTCCGGGCCATATTTCGCCCGCAAGGTCGCCATGTCGGCGGCGAGCCGAGCCGTCTGTTCGGCGGGCGATCCGATCAGGCCGCGCAAGCCCTTGGCTTCGGCGGTCAGCGCCTTGTTCTCGCGTGTGATCTCGATCTCTTCGAGCTTGCGCAACGAACGCAGCCGCATGTTGAGGATGGCCTCGGCCTGGACATCGCTCAGCTCGAACGCCGCGATCAGCTCGGCCTTGGCGTCATCGGCCTCGCGGATGATGCGGATGACTTCGTCGAGGTTGAGATAGGCCTTGAGCAGCCCGGCGAGGATCTCCAGCCGCGCCTCGATCTTGCCGAGCCGGAAGCGCGAGCGGGCGATCAGCACCTCGCGCTGGTGCACCAGCCATTTCGCCAGCACCGTCTTCAGCGACAGCACCCCCGGCCGCCCGTGATCGAGGACGTTGAGGTTCAATGGCACCTTCACTTCAAGGTCGGTCAGCTTGAACAGGCTTTCCATCAGCACGTCCGGATCGACATTGCGCGACCGCGGCTCGATGATGATGCGCAGCGCCGTGTCCGACTGGTCCTCGATATCGGCGAGGATCGGCAGCTTCTTCTCGGCGATCAGCTCGGCCAGCGCCTCGATCAGCTTGCCCTTGACCACCTGATAGGGGATTTCGCTGATAACGATGTTCCAGGCGCCGCCCTTCTCCTCGATCTTCTGCCAGCGCGCCCGCAGCCGGAAACTGCCGCGGCCGGTGCGATAGGCCTCGGCGATGCTCGCCGCCGGCTCGATGCAGATGCCGCCCGTCGGGAAATCCGGGCCCTTGATGTGATCGAGCATTGCCGCTTCCGGCAGTTCCGGATCGGCGAGCAGCGCCGCCGCGGCATCCAGAATCTCGGCGACATTGTGCGGCGGGATGCTCGTCGCCATGCCGACCGCGATGCCGGCGGCGCCATTGGCGAGCAGATTGGGGAACAGGCCGGGGAAAACCTCGGGCTCCTCCTCCTCGCCATTGTAGGTGGCGCGGAAATCGACGCTCTCCTCGTCGAGCCCGTCCATCAGCACGGCCGCCGCCGCCGTCAGCCGCGCCTCGGTGTAGCGCATGGCGGCAGCGTTATCGCCGTCGATGTTGCCGAAATTGCCCTGGCCGTCGATCAGCGGATAGCGCAGCGAGAAATCCTGGCTCAGCCGCACCATCGCGTCGTAAATCGACTGGTCGCCATGCGGGTGATATTTGCCCATGACATCGCCGACGACGCGCGCCGATTTCTTGTAGGCCGACCCGGCATCCAGTCGCAGCAGCCGCATCCCCCACAGGATGCGCCGATGCACCGGCTTCAACCCGTCGCGCAGATCCGGCAACGACCGCGCCGTGATCGTCGACAGCGCATAAACGAGATAACGATCGCTGAGCGCGCCATCGAACGGCGTATCGAGGATGTTGTCGGCGGGGGGGAGATCGGTGGTTTCGGCCATGGCGCGGACTTAGCGCGCGGCGGCGGCTCTGTCGAAGGGAAGGATGCCTCCGGCGGCTGGGGCCTCAGGCCCCAGACCCCATTCTGTTGGGTGGGAGCGCGACTTGTGAGGCGAGACCGAAACGAACCGCGATTGCGCAATTTGCGAACCCATTGCCCCGGTCGCAATTTGCGCCCGCGACTGCGAGGGTCATTTCGGCTTGATTCTCCCACACACGAGATGCGAGATACTGAACATGCTGCGATTTTTTCCTCTTGATGCGGGAGTAACCTTCGAGGCAGTTCGCAGTGATCTTATTGGCTTCGATTGGCAGAATAACTGTGCCGACTTTTTCATCCCCGGGGATGAGGAGCATGTGCTTCGTGTATCATTCAGGAACGATGTCATCGTCCGGATGCTGGATGAGATGGCCGTCAGTACCGAGACTGATCCAGCCACTTGGGAAGGATTAGTCCCCAATCATTTTGCATACCGCGTTGATGGCGATAGGTTTCTTGAGGCGCAGTCCGAAGCCTGGAAAGGCGGCTTTCCGGTGGAGCACTACCGCTTTGTTACAGGTGACGGGTGCTTGGACGTTGTCACCAGCTTACCGCCCAACTTCGCCGTGATCCCCAAGCCTTGAACTTAAGCGACCGCGGAGAGCGCTAGCGACCCCGGTTCGCGCATCTTTGATCCGTTAAATAGAAGGCGTTGTTATATTTCGCGTACCCAAGCGCGAAAGGCGGTGCTAAATGTGTAGTCCGCTCTCGCAGATTCTTAGAGTCGTTCAGTTGGCGCGAGGAGGCCGGAAAGGATCGGTCGCAGTGCTTGCGTGCTATTTGGACGACAGCGACGCTGAAATGTCGAAGGTTATGACCGTCGCCGGTTATGTCGCAGACCAAGAAGAATGGGAAAAAATAGAATTTAAATTAGAAGCTATCTGCCAAGAATTTCAAGTCGATGTTATTCACGGCATTGAAATAAGCAGCAGAGGCGGCTGTTTTAAAGGATGGTCGCAGATTAAAATAACTGGATTTCTGCTTTCAATTGGGGAAGCAATGTCGGAACATATTGCGTTCGGCATATCTCGGTCAATGGACAAGCGGTACTATCAAGCTCGCAAACGAGCACTAAACGTAAATCCCAACATAGGTGCATATGGCTATTTGTTTGGTTCTGTGGCCACCGCCCTCCGTCAAGAAGACAATGGGCTAAGCCAAAGGGTTATTGACGAGGGAATAGCGTTTCTGCTTGAAGAGCACAAAGGAAACCCTGGGTGCCTAGACTATGTTGAAATAGAGCGAAAACATGGGAACATGCACCCATCGACAACCGTAACTAGCATTTCGAAAACGTCGTGTAGAGCCATACAAGCGGCGGATTTATACGCTATTCACGCACGCAGGGCGGCAAATAGGTTTGCGAGAACTCAAGGCAAGCTAGCGTTTTTCCCTGATCTTGTGTTTGATCCTATTAAGCGACGGCTCACCCATTTTGATGCTTATATCGAAGAGCCGTATAGAGCGATGATAAACACTGACACTGGGGAGCAAATAGGATTTGCCCTTAACATTCCTACCCCCGTTACGGGCAACTAGCCTTGTGGCTTTGCTGCTTTCACAAGCCTCTCCATCGCCTCAGCGGTCTCGGTGGGGCTTAGTCCGGCATCGGCTTCGATTGCGCGCGCGGCTTCCTCGAAGCGGCGGCGCTGCTCCGCTTGGCTCATCGGCGGCTCGGTCTTTTTCGGCATCGCGAATCGATTGGGGGTCTGGGGCCTCAGGCCCCAGCCGCCGGAGGCTCATTTGCTTCCTTCAACCTGAACCGTGCCGCCAACCGCAGCCGCGTCGCCTGTAATTCCGGTTGCCGCCCCGCGAGCAGGTCGCGGGCGAGGAAATGGCCCGTCAGCTTCAGCCCTTCGCGGACGCTCTCCGCATCGGCGGGCGTGTCGGTGATCAGGAACAAGGGCAGCGGCAGCAGCCGTGCCGCCCAGGGCAGGCCGGCGCCGCGGCTGACGGCTTGCGCCGATTTCGGCGAGACCCAGGCGAGGTCGTCGCGGCTGCCGGTGGCGGCGCAACTGGCAAGGTCGAGGCCGAAGCCGAGTTCGGCGAGCAGCAGCAGTTCATAGCGCACCAGGCCTTCGCCGAGCGCCACGCCATCGGCGCCGGCGGCGATCCCGGCAGTC
>JAIXZK010000381.1 GCA_027489695.1 Sphingomonadales bacterium | reverse complement strand
GCGCCGAACACGCCCTTCATGCCGGCGCGCGCATTGGGGGCACCGCAGACGACCTGCATGGCTTCGCCGCCGGTCGAGACGCTGAGCACCTGCAGCTTGTCGGCCTGGGGGTGGCGTTCCGCGGTCAGCACTTCGGCAATGACGAACGGCGCCAGCGCGGCCGATGGATCGGTGACGCCTTCGACTTCGAGGCCGATGCGGTTCAGCGCCGAGGTGATCTCGTCGAGCGTTGCTGCCGTATCGAGATGATCCTTCAGCCAGGACAAGGTGAACTTCATGCCCCCACTCCCGCCGACAAAGTGGGCACGTCGAAGGCCGAGAAGCCGTAATGTTTCAGCCAGCGCAGATCGGCATCGAAGAAGGCGCGCAGGTCGGTCATGCCATATTTGAGCATGGCGAGACGATCGACGCCGGTGCCGAAGGCAAAGCCCTGCCACTCCGCGGGATCGAGCCCGCAGGCAGCGATGACGCGCGGGTGGACCATGCCGGAGCCGAGGATCTCCATCCAGCTGTCGCTGCCGCCGATGCTGAGCTTGCCGCCGGCCCAGGAGCAGCCGACATCGACCTCGACCGAGGGCTCGGTGAAGGGGAAATAGCTCGGCCGCAGCCGCAAGGTGACGTCATCGACTTCGAAGAACGCCTTTACGAAGGTTTCCAGCGTCCATTTCAGATGCGCCAGCGTGATGCCGCGATCGATCACCAGGCCCTCGATCTGGTGGAACATCGGCGTGTGGGTGGCGTCCGAGTCGCTCCGATAGACGCGGCCCGGCGCAATGATGCGGATCGGCGGCGCCTGGCTCATCATCGTGCGCACCTGCACCGGGCTGGTGTGGGTGCGCAGCACGAGTTTGCCCTCGGGCGGGCTCTGCGCGATGTAGAACGTATCGTGCATCGCCCGCGCCGGGTGCGATTCCGGAATGTTGAGCGCGGTGAAATTGTGCCAGTCGGTCTCGATTTCCGGGCCTGACGCCACCGCGAAGCCGAGATCGGCGAAGATTTCGGCGAGTTCGTCCATGACCTGACTGATCGGATGGATGGTACCGGCCGCGGCAACCGCCGCGGGCAGGCTCATGTCCTGGCGCTCGGCGATGAGGCGGGCGTTCAGGGCCGCCGTTTCAAGGTCGATCTTGCGCGCGGCGAGCGCCGCCGTCACCGCCTCGCGCAGGCCGTTGAAGCGCGGACCTGCCTCGCTGCGGGCTTCCGGGTCCATGCCGCCGAGCGTCTTCAGCAGCGCCGTGACGCTGCCCGATTTGCCCATGGCGGCAACGCGCACCGATTCCAGCGCCTCCGGGCTGGCGGCGGCGGCAATTTCGGCGAGGATCTGGTCCCGCAGGGCGTCGGTATCGGTCATGCCGGGCTGGTTAGCGGCGCTGGGCTCAAAACGAAAGCGTTCCTGTCGGGGCGCGCATGGCTGGCCAGCAGCGGGGCAGGCACTTTGCTTCGGCCGTGATCGATGGATTCCGGCGCCTTCGCCGCTCGAAGCGCCGAACAAGGAGGCTCAAAACAGGCGATAACGCGCCAGCGGCAAGCCAAAGGCGTCGGCGCACGCGTTCGAACTTGCGATTGCCGCGGCATTTTCGGCCCGCCATTCGGCTTGCGAGCCCGCTGAACCGACCGGAAATTGCTCGACGCCAGCGCTCTTATCGAAGCGGAAGGCCGCTTCCGCCCTGCCATCGCGACGGTCTCCATCCTGCGCTGGCACCATTCCCTGCTCCCCGCGCCACCTTTTCAGCAGAATTACAACCAGCAATCCCGGCCGCAAAAGCGAAAAAAGGCACGGCCCCTTTCGGAACCGCGCCCTTTCGAACACGAAAATGCTCCGGCGTTACGCCGCCAGCGCCGGCTTGGCGTCGAGCGCGCTCTGCACCTGGCCGATGATGGCGCGGAACGAATCCGGCTCGTGCATGGCGATATCGGCCAGGACCTTGCGGTCGAGCTCGATGCCGGCCAGCTTGATGCCGTGCATGAAGACGCCATAAGTCAGGCCTTCTTCACGCACCGCGGCGTTGATGCGCTGGATCCACAGGGCGCGGAAATTGCGCTTGTTCACCTTGCGGTCGCGATAGGCGTATTGGCCGGCCTTCTCGACCGCCTGCTTGGCGATGCGGATGGTGTTCTTGCGGCGACCATAATAGCCCTTGGCCTGGTCGAGGATCCGCTTGTGACGGGCGTGGGTGGTCGTACCCCGTTTGACGCGTGCCATGTCGGGGTCTCCTTACTTCAGGCCGTACGGGGCCCAGAGCTTGATCGTCGGCGTATCGGACGCCGCAAGCACCGTGGTACCGCGATTCTGGCGAATATATTTGGCATTGTGGCTGATCAGGCGGTGGCGCTTGCCGGCGACACCATGCTTGACCTTGCCGGAGGCGGTGATCTTGAAGCGCTTCTTCACACCGCTCTTGGTCTTGAGCTTGGGCATTTCGGTCTCCTTGTAGACGCATCGTGAAACCGCCATGGCAGCCCATTCAGCCAGGCGGTTCGGTCATGCGAAGCTGCGGCCCTTAGCGGCTGGGCCGTGGCGATGCAATGGCCAATGACGGCGGGCGTGGCGGCGCGCCGTCAGGCGCCGATCTTTTGCGCCTGCGCCCAGGCAAGGTCGGCGAGCGTTTCAAAGCCTTCCGCCGATTTCCTGGCATGGGCGCTGGCCGCCGTGCCGCGCGCCACCCGGCCCTTGATGCCATGGATGATCGCCGCCAGCCGGAACATGTTGTAGGCGACGTAGAAATCGAGATTGGCGATGCCGTCGCGCCCCGTCCGCGCGCAATAGGCCGCCACATATTCCTCCTCGGTCGGGATGCCGAGGTCCGCCAGATTGTTGCCGACCAGGCCCGTCGTCGTCGACGGCGGCATCCGGTACATCATCAGATGATAGGAGAAATCGGCGAGCGGGTGGCCGAGCGTCGACAATTCCCAGTCGAGCACCGCCACCACCTTCGGCTCGGTCGGATGGAAGATCATGTTGTCGCAGCGATAATCGCCATGGACGACGCTGACTTCGTCGCCGGCCGGGATGTTGCCGGGCAGCCATTCGACGATGCGGTCCATCGCCTCGTAGCGGCCGGCATCGGCGTCCTCGAGATATTGTTTCGACCAGCGGCCGATCTGCCGGGCGAAATAATTGCCCGGCTTGCCGAAGTCCGACAGCCCGGCCTTCTCGACATCGATCATGTGGAGTTCGGCGATGGTAGCGTTCATCGCATCGAAATAGGCGCGGCGCTCGGGCACCGGCACCATCGGGAAGGTCGTGTCCCAGATCACCCGGCCCTCGACACAGTCCATGATGTAGAACCAGGTGCCGATGACATCATTGTCCTGGCACAGGCCGAAGGTGCGCGGCGCCGGAAACCCTTGCGCATGCAGCGCGGTGATGACGCGATATTCGCGATCGACGGCATGGGCGGAGGGCAGCAGCTGCCCCGGCGGCTTGCGGCGCAGCACGTAATTCTGCTTGGGCGTCACCAGCTTGTAGGTCGGGTTCGACTGGCCGCCCTTGAACTGCTCGATGGTCAGCGGGCCCTGGTAGCCGTCGACATGGGCGGTCATCCATTCGTGCAGGCGGCCGGCGTCGATCTCCTGCCCGGCGCGCACCTCGCCGGTGCCGGAAAATTGTTGCTGGCGTTCGGTCATTTCCACGGCTTTGGATCCTGGAATCGCTGGAGATCAGATTTTGGCGATATCGCGCCGATAGAAGCCACCGTGCCAGCGAATCTTTCTGATAGCCGCATAGGCCAGCGACCGCGCCTCGCCGCGATCGGCACCCAGCGCCGAAATCGCCAATACGCGCCCGCCGGCGGCGACCAGCTTGCCCGACGCGTTGCGCCGCGTGCCGGCGTGGAAGACCTGGACACCGAGCGCCGCCGCCTCGTCGAGATTGTCGATGAGCGTGCCGGTGATCGGCGTGACCGGATAGCCCATCGCGGCATAGACGATGGTCACCGCGGTCTCGTCGGACCAGGTCGGCGTCACCTCGGCGAGCCGCCCTTCGGCACAGGCGAGCAGCAGTTCGACAAGATCGCCCTGCAGCCGCAGCAGCAGCGCCTGGGCTTCGGGATCGCCGAAGCGCACGTTGAATTCGATCAGCTTCGGGCCATCGGCGGTCAGCATCAGCCCGGCATAAAGCACGCCGGTGAAGGGCGTGCCGGCCTCGGCCATCGCCGCCAGCGTCGGCATCACGATCTCGGCGAGCGCGCGGTCGCGCAGCGCGTCGGTGAGCAATGGCGCCGGCGAGACGACGCCCATGCCGCCGGTGTTGGGGCCAGTGTCCTCATCGAAGACGCGCTTGTAATCCTGGGCCGAGGGCAGCACGGCGATGCTGTTGCCATCGGCGAGCACGAACAGACTGGCTTCCGGGCCGGTGAGGCATTCCTCCACCACCACCGGGCCGTCGATGTCGGCGAGCGCGGCCAGGCCTTCCTCGTTGCTGTCGGCGACCGTCACGCCCTTGCCGGCGGCCAGGCCATCGGCCTTGACCACCACCGGCAGCGGATGGACGGCGACATAATGATGCGCGTCCGCGGCGCTGGCGAAGCGGCGATAGCCGGCGGTCGGAATGCCCCGCGCCCGGGCGAGATCCTTGGTGAAACCCTTCGAGGCTTCCAGCCGCGCCGCCGCCGCCGTGGGCCCGAACGCCGCGATGCCGGCGGCGCGCAGGGCATCGACGACGCCGGCAACCAGCGGCCCCTCGGGACCGACGACGACGAGGCCGATGCCGTTTTCCCGCGCGAAGGCGACGACCGCGGCCGGATCGGCAATGGCGAGATCGACACAATCGGCGACCTCGGCAATGCCGGCATTGCCCGGCGCGCAGACCAGCCGGCCGCACCGCGGCGACTGGCGCAATTTCCAGCACAGCGCATGCTCGCGGCCACCGCCGCCCAGGACGAGAATATCGATCAGGCCACTCATGCGGCGCGCTTTAGCATGCCATTGCGACGGCACAACCGCGCCGGCACCGGGAGAGCCCATCGGCGCGGAAGTTCACCGAAGTTCAGTCGATTCACGATGAGAGTCGTGTCGCGCGCAGCGCTTGCCGGCGAGACGCCAGCCGGCCGACCGACAATCGGAAGTTCACCGAAGTTCAGTCGCTTTACAATGAGGGTCGATCGTGCGCGCGCGGCGTTTCGGCGGGGGGCTGCCATGCCGTGCGTCTAGCCGATCCGGCGCGTGTAGGACAGGTTGGGGGCCGAACGAGGAAACGCCTCCGGCGGCCAGGGGCAGAGCCCCTGCACCCGCTCCTGCTTGCTGTCACCCCGGGCTTGACCCGGGGCCCAGCTTTTCTGGCAGCGACGGCGCCGGAAGAACAACCGGGTCCCGGGTCAAGCCCGGGATGACCCGGGAGGGCGGCCGGATCCCCATTGCCCGGGGGCGTCGGCTCCGTCACACAGGCGACATGATCCGCGCTTCGCTCCTCGCCCTGCTGTTCGCCACTGCTGCCATGGCGCAGGCGCCGCCGGCCACGGCGCCGGCAGCGCTGCCGGCTGGCGACATCCCCGCAAAATTCACCCCGCCCACCGAAGCGCGCGACTATGTCCGCCGCGAAGTGATGATCCCGATGCGCGACGGCGTGAAGCTGTTCACCGTCATCATGATGCCGAAAGCGTTGAGCAATGCCCCGATCGTGCTGACCCGCACGCCCTATAATGCCGACAAGGCGACCAAGCGCATGGACAGCCCCAGGGGCGTCTCGACGGTCGGGCTCGCCGACGAGATGTTCTTCACCAATGGCTATATCCGCGTCGTCCAGGACGTGCGCGGCAAGCACAAGTCCGAAGGCGATTATGTGCTGACCCGGCCGGTGATCGGGCCGCTGAACCCCACCAAGGTCGATCATGTCACCGATGCCTGGGACACCATCGCCTGGCTGGTCGACAAGGCCAATCTGCCCGAATCGAACGGCAAGGTCGGCATGATCGGGTCGTCCTATCCGGGCTTCACCGTCGTCAACGCCCTGCTCGATCCGCATCCGGCGCTGAAGGCCGCGGTGCCGGAAAGCCCGATGATCGACGGCTGGATGGGCGATGACTGGTTCCATTACGGCGCCTTCCGCCTCGCCAACATCGGCTGGATCGCGACGCAGACCGGCTACAAGGGCGAAGGCAAGGACCCGGCGACGGGCATCTATGACCAATATGAGGAGTTCCGCCGGTTGGGCGGCGCCGCCGAATGGGCGAAGATCGCCGGCTTCGACCAGTTGCCGGCCTGGACCAAGATGGTCGACCACCCGGCCTATGACGCTTTCTGGCAGGGCCAGGCGCTCGACAGGCAGCTTGCCGCCAGGCCGTCGAATGTGCCGACCCTCTGGGAACAGGGGCTGTGGGACCATGAGGATATCTATGGCGGCATCACCGCCTGGGAGGCGCTGAAGGCCAAGGGCCGCATGGCCAACAATTGGCTGGTGCTGGGGCCGTGGCGGCACAGCCAGGTCAACCGCGTCGGGCGCGAGCTTGGTCCGCTGCACTGGGAAGGCGATACGTCGCGCCAGTTCCGCGAGCAGATGGTGCTGCCGTTCTTCAACCAGTATCTCAAGGACGGCCCGCCGGCCGCGCTGCCCGCCGCCGCCATCTACAACACCGGCGAGAATCGCTGTGACCGGCTGAAGACCTGGCCGCTGGCCTGCGAGAGCGGCTGCCCGGCGCCGCTGACGCCGCTCTATCTCGGCGCCGACAATG